>JADFGB010000130.1 GCA_022567875.1 Bacteroidota bacterium
TAAATTAATAAATAGAATAGAAGCGTCTGTATAGGTTTTATATAGCGAGTTATTATTCAGTGGTATTTATATTTTAATAAAAAAAATAACACCCACTTCTTTTTTCTCATTAAAAATTTAATTTTTTTTAAGATTAGAAATGTTTTTATTAAAGTCAATATAAAATATTCTTTTTGCTTGTATCGGATTGAGTCATAAAAAATTTAATAAAACATCCCCTTCAACAAACTCATCAATTCTTTTCTACCTTTCTTTGTAATAGATGAAAACACTAAAAGGTTTTCGCCAAATACTAATCCGGGATAGTGTCCTACTATTCTTTTTTTTGCAAGTGCTAATTGTGATTGATTTAATTTATCTATTTTATTTAAAATCATTATATAAGGTATGGATGATGCTTTAAGCAAAGCATTTAATTTGTCATCAAGTTCCGTTGGTTTATGTCGGCTGTCAATTAAATGGAATGCTAATTCTACAGATACTGAATTACGTAAATAGCTCTCTACTAATTTAGCCCATTTTTCTCTTTCTGCTATACTTGTTTTAGCCCAACCGTAGCCTGGCAAATCTACCAGTTTATATTTCTCATCAATTAAATAGTAATTTATTGAACGTGTCTTGCCGGGTGTGGAACTTGTTTTTGCAAATCTTTTTCTATTTAATAGTGTGTTGATAAGAGAAGACTTACCTACATTTGACCTACCGCAGAATATAATTTCAGGCTTACTGCTTTTATCAAGTTGTTCTGCTGTATATGCTGATTTAAGAAATTCTAATTGTTTGAACATAGAAAAAAAAAGAGTAACAGGTAATACCGGTTACTCTTTGTTGTAATTTATTTTTGAAAAATTATTTTCCGTCAGATGTAGAATCTTTAGATGTCTTTTCTTCTTCAGGCGATTCTTCAATAATTTTTGCTTCTTCTACATCTTTCTTTTCGATTTTTTTATCCTTCTGTTGCCGAGATGAGTTTCCCTTAGCTTCAACTTCTTTCTTTTGAGGTTTTTCCTTTTTTGCTTTAGCTTCTTTTTTCTCCTCTTTTGTTTCAGCTTTTTCTTTCTTTCCTACTTTTTCTTCTTTTTTCTCTTCTGCAGCTTTATTTAGAACATCATTATAATCAACTAATTCAATAATAGCCATTTGTGCAGCATCACCTCTTCTAATAACTGTTTTTACTACTCTTGTATAACCCCCGGGCCTGTCGCCAATTTTAGTAACTATTTCATTAAACAGTTCTTTAACTACTTCTTTATCGTGAAGAACACGCATTACTTGTCTTTGGTTATGAAGATCGCCTCTTCTTGCTTTTGTAATCAATACCTCTACATAGCCCCTAGTTTCTTTTGCTTTTGCTAAAGTAGTTTTAATTCTTTTATGTTTTAATAAAGCAGTTGCAAGCGAACTTAATAATGCAGCTCTATGACTTGCTGTTCTACTTAATTTTCTTCCCTTTACTCTGTGTCTCATTAATCAACCTTTAACAATATTTAATTTGATTCAACTTCATCATTTATATAACTATCAACGTCCATTCCAAATTCCAATCCAAAATTCTCAACAATTTCCATCAATTCTGCAAGAGATTTTCTTCCAAAATTTCTAAACTTTAACATTTCTGATTCATCTTTTCTTACTAAATCACCAAGAATATTTATATCCGCAGATTTTAAGCAATTATGGGAACGTACACTCAACTCCAAGTCATCAACATTTGTTAGAAGAATCTTTTTAATTCTATCTTTTTCGGTGTCTTGTTGACTAACGGCTTGTTCTTCTTCCTGATCAATATCAAAATTGATAAACAACTGAATGTGATCTCTTAAAACTTTTGCTGCTTCAGTAAGTGCATCTTCAGGTGTAATCGATCCATCTGTTTCTACTTCAAGAGTTAGTTTTTCACAATCGTTTCTGTCACCAATTCTAACATTTTCAATTTCATATTTTACATTAGTTATGGGTGTAAAAATAGAATCGATAGGAATAACTCCTATTGTTTGATCCGAAGATGTGTTTTGAACAGCAGGTACATAACCGTATCCTTTACCAATGGTAATTTCAACATCAAATTTTGCTTTTTTGTTTAAAGTAGCTATATGTAATTCCGGATTTAATATTTCCAATTCGTTGCTGTTTTTTTGCAGATCTGAAGCAATAAACTCACCTTCTCCATCAAATGAAAATTTTATGGTTTCAGGTTTTTTCTCTAATAGTTTTAATCTAACTTGCTTTAGATTTAATATAATTTCTGAAACATCTTCTACAACGCCTTTAATTGTAGTAAACTCGTGTAACACTCCCGTAAATTTTACAGAAGTGATAGCTGCGCCCGGTAAAGAAGCAATAAGAACTCTTCTAAGCGAATTACCGAGAGTAACTCCATAACCTCTTTCTAAAGGTTGAAGTAAAAATTTTCCGTATGTATTTGTATAACTCGCCTCATCAAGAACTACTAAGTCAGGTATTCTTAAACTTGAAACACTCATTTGTTAATCCTTTAACAATAATCTTAAAAAATTTATTTTATTTTGAATAAAGCTCAACTACTAATTGTTCATTAGCATTAAGCGGTACATCTGTCCTATCCGGTATTTCAATAAATGTGCCTGCCAAAGCAGCTTTATCAACAGCTAACCAGGAATAGGTATTGTCTTTAATTCTTTTTAATGAATCATGAATAGCATCTAATTTTTTACTCTTGTCTCTAATTTGTACAACATCACCAGGTGAAACAATATAGGATGGAATATTAACCAAAATATTATTAACAGTAAGATGTCTGTGGCATACTAACTGCCTTGCTTGTTTTCTTGAAGATGCAAATCCTAATCTATAAACTACATTATCTAATCGTCTTTCCAATAATTTTACAAGGTTTTCACCCGTAATACCTTTTTGTTTATTAGCTTTAAAAAAATAATTCCTGAACTGTGTTTCTAACAGTCCGTAAATTCTTTTAATTTTCTGCTTTTCTCTCAACTGAATACCATATTCAGAAATTTTCATTCTTCTTGAATTACCGTGTTCTCCAGGGGGGTAATTCTTTGTTTCAATTGGACATTTTTCAGTAAAACATTTTTGACCTTTTAGGAAAAGTTTTTCTTTTTCTCTCCTACACAATTTGCATACTGAATCTGTATATCTTGCCATAAAATTATATCTCCAAAAATAAATTAAACTCTTCTTTTCTTAGGTGGTCTACAGCCGTTATGAGGTATGGGCGTTATATCTTTAATAGAACTTATTGCCAAACCTGCTGTATTTAAGGCTCTTATTGCAGCCTCACGTCCTGACCCGGGACCTTTTACAAATACCTCAACTCTTCTCAATCCAAGATCATAAGCTTCTTTAGCTGCTGCTTGCGCTGATACTTGAGCTGCAAACGGAGTATTTTTTCTTGATCCTTTAAATCCGTTTTTTCCTGCTGAAGACCATGAGATAGTATTTCCATAAATATCTGTTATAGTTACCATCACATTATTGAAAGTTGCTTTTATATGTGCAACACCATTTGCATCAACATGTGATTTCTTTTTTGTACGTTTATTTATCTTAGCCAAATGCTTGCCTCCGATGAATCAAATTTTATTTCTTAGTTGCTGTTTTCTTTTTACCTGCAACTGTTTTCTTCTTACCCTTACGTGTACGGGCATTTGTACGAGTTCTTTGTCCTTTTACGGGCAAACCTCTTCTGTGCCTAATACCACGGTATGTACCAATATCCATTAATCTTTTAATGTTTTGTTGTACCTCCGAACGTAAAGCACCTTCAACTTTATAGTCTGTTTGAATTATCGCTCTTATTTTAGCAACTTCATCTTCAGTTAAGTCAGTTACTTTTTTATCAAACTCAATTTTAGATTTTTCTAAAATATTTGTAGATACACTTTTGCCAATACCAAAAATATATTGAAGGGCAAATAGTACTTGTTTATTTTTAGGTAAATCAACACCAGCTATACGAGCCAAAATAATCTCCTTATTTTTTTATCAGCCTTGACGCTGTTTATGTTTTTTATTTTTACAGATAACTCTTACAACGCCTTTGCGTTTTATAATTTTACAGTTATCACACATTTTTTTTACCGATGCTCTAACTTTCATAAAGTCTCCATTATTTATACCTATAAGTAATTCTACCCTTACTTAAATCATAGGGTGACATTTCAATTGAAACTTTATCTCCAACCAATATTTTTATAAAATGCATTCTCATTTTTCCGGAAATATGTGCCAATATTTCATGCTCGTTATCCAGCTTTACTTTGAAATGTGCATTTGGTAGTGTTTCTAAAACAATACCGTCAACTTTTATAGGTCCTTGTTTTGCCATTATATTTTAGTTAAAATTTCCGGTTTATTATCCGTTATCAAAATCGAATGCTCAAAATGTGCAGATGGTGATCCATCCTCAGTTAAAATAGTCCATCCGTCATCTGCTTGTATTACATTGTATTTACCAATATTTATCATAGGTTCAATAGCAATAGTCATATTCTTCCTTAATTTTGCTCCTGTCCCCTTTTTTCCAAAGTTAGGAACTGCAGGGTCTTCGTGTAAATGTTTACCGACACCGTGTCCGCAAAGATCTCTTACAACAGAAAAACCATTTTCTTCAACAAAGCTTTGTACAGCATATGAAATATCGTGAACACGATTTCCATTAACTGCTTGGTCTATACCCAAATAAAGAGATTCCTCTGTTACTTCCATCAATTTCTTTTTATTATCAGAGATTTCTCCGACTGCAACTGAAATAGCAGCATCACCGTAAAATCCTTCTTTTTAAA
>JADFGB010000131.1 GCA_022567875.1 Bacteroidota bacterium
CTTAGAGCTTGAAGACGATGGAGTCATAGCAATTTCTCCATCCGGGAGGCTCCATAGATTGATGCATGTAAGCCGACCCAAAATCGATAAAGATGGTACACATGGTACTATCGTAACTGACAACGACCTGAGATACTATTCCATAATGTAGAAAGGACAGAATAATGAGGATCGGTAAATATCTATTTACTCTACAATTTAATAAGTATAGTTGGGCTTTTCTTTTCGGTGTGGAGAAGTGGGCAAATCTATTTATAGTAAGAGTGTTGTGTCTTGAGTTGGAGATTGAAAATATGGATGCTCTTGAGAAGTTGAGGAGATAAAACTATGAGAGAGTGGACTGAAGAACTTATAAAATTAAATACAATAGTTAATGAAGCATTAAATAAATGAAGAGTATTATTAAAATATCTACGATTATAATTGCAGTTTTTATATCTAATATTATAAATTATCCGTTACAAATTCCACAAAATAAAATATCTTTAATAAACTTAAACATAAACAAAATAGATTCAGTTTATAAATTTTATAAAGACAAACTTAATGTTTACAAATATCCTATCAGAGAAAGACTACCATTAATAAAAGTACATAACATTGATACAACACAAACTTTAAATAGTAATAAAATAAATATAAAAGTTGAATTACCTCATAAAATAAAATATGCGAATATTTATCTTTTTATTAATAAAGAAAAAATTGATTTATACTCTTCTGTTAAAGGTGGTGAATATACATTTAGAAATGTTAGGTTACGTAATGGTAAAAATAATATTGAGATTTTTTATACTTTGGGTAATATAAGATCAAGTTCTACGTCTATAATAATAAATAATAAATTATAAATTTTGAATAAGAGAATTATCTCCGAAAGATTTCTATGTGAAATTTGGGAGAAACATAATTTTGCAGGTTGTTTAAAAACTTATGAATGTAAATCAATTGTAATATTATCAAAAGGAGAAAAGAACAAAGACTTAGACGGACCTGATTATTTAGATGCTAAAATTAAAATAGACAATACTACATTTAATGGTGATATTGAAATTGATACAGAGATAGAAAATTGGAAAAATCACAACCACCATACAAATAAAAAATACAACAAGGTTATCCTGCATATTGTGTATACAAATAGTACAAATCAAAAATTTGTACTAACTGAAAATAATAGAGTAATTCCTTCTATTCCGATATCCGATTATATTACGCCAAATATAAAACAAATTTTAACAAATCAAATTAAATCTGATATTACAAGTAAATCTTATAATATCCCATGTCTAGGGTTGAATAATGAAGTTTCAGAAAATTTTAAAAAAGATTATTTAATAAGTTTAGGCAGCAAAAGATTTAATTCCAAAAAGAAAAAATTATTTTATAGGCTTAAAGAGTTGACTTATCTAAGCCAAAGAGAATTAAAAGAACCGATCGTTAATTATGATTTAGAATCAGAATTGGATAGGATAAAATTTAATCACAATGACTTTACAGACCATGTTTTGTGGGAACAACTTCTTTATGAAAATATATTCACTGCATTGGGATATTCAAAAAATAAAGAAAATATGAATAAACTTGCTAAATCAGTGGAAATAAAATTACTTAAATCTATCAAGAACGATAATAATTTAGGTCAAATATTAGAAGCAATATTATTCAGCGTTAGTGGTTTGTTACCTGAAGTGAAAGAACTGCCTGATGAGGAAACATCCGTTTATTCAAGACAGCTTTGCGAACTTTGGAATAAATATTACGATTATGATTACGGTGAAAGACTGCTTACTGCTTCTTGGAATTTTTTTAGAATGAGACCGCAAAATTTTCCTACAGTGCGAATAGCAGGCGGTGTAAAAATACTTAAAAAAATATTAAGTGAAAATTTAATCCACGATTTAATAAAATTATTTGAAACTGAAAATGATAATAATCAACTAAGGCAAAAAATAAGAAATAATTTTATTGTTAAAGCAGAAGGTTATTGGCGTGAACATTTCTTATTCGATCAGCCTGCTAAGACAAAATTAATGTATCTGGTTGGGCTCTCACGTGCAGATGAAATTATAATTAATATTGTTTTGCCTTATCTTTCATTATATTTTGAAATATTTAATAAAAGAGAAAAACTAAACAGTGTGCTAAATTTCTATTTAAATTATAAACAAATTGGAAATAATAAATTAGTTGAAAATGTTATGTCTTCACTAAATATAAAATCTGATAGAAGTGTTATATACCAAGGCACGTTACACTTGTACCGGAATTACTGTATTAAAAATAAATGTAACAATTGTGAAATTGGGAAGAAAATATTTTAAGAGTTCTAATTTTGATTAGTTAATTTTTGGATATCGTCTCTAATTTTTGCAGCTTTTTCATATTCTTCGGTCTCAATTGCTTCTCTTAATTTTATTTGAAGAGAAGCGATCTGAGCTTCTTTACTATTAGACTTAAAATTTCCTTCTTGGCCTGATAATTCATTTTCGGTCTCTTTTCCTTGTTCCGCATTAGGGAGGAATGCAGCTGCTTCCATTACATTTTCAACAACAAAAATTGGAGCTTTTGTTCTGACAGCAAGAGCAATTGCATCGCTTGGTCTGCTGTCAATTTCATAAGTAAGTGCAGAAATTTCGAGTATTATTTTAGCAAAAAATGTATTCTCTCTTAATTCATCTATAATAACTTCTCTAACGGAACCACCCAAGGTAGCAATAATTTGTTTTAATAAATCGTGTGTAAGTGGACGTGGAGGGTTGATTCCCTCTATCTCAAGTGCAATTGCTTGGGCTTCAAATGCTCCGATAATAATCGGTAATCTTCTTGAAGAATCAATTTCTTTTAAAAGTATGGCATAAGCCCCACCGGTTGCGGGACTTGAAGATAGCCCTAATATTTCACATTGAATTTTATTCAAGTTATATACCTTAAGTTATTTTATTCTAATGATTTAATAGCTTCAGTCAACTTTGGTATTATTTCAAAAACATCACCAGCAATACCGTAATCAGCAACTCCGAAAATGGGAGCATCTTTATCTTTATTTATTGCAACAATATATTTAGCAGAAGACATTCCTGCTAAATGCTGTATTGCTCCCGATATACCACAAGCAATATAAAGTGATGGAGAAACAGTCTTGCCGGTCTGCCCTACCTGTTCTCCGTGTGGTCTCCAACCTGCATCAACCACTGCTCGGGAAGCTCCCACTGCTGCACCGAGTGCTTCAGCGAGGTCTTCAATCATTTTAAAATCTTCAGGTGTTTTTAATCCTCTTCCGCCGGAAACAATTATATCCGCTTCTGCAACATCAAGTTTACCTTCGGCTTTTTTGAAATCAATAACCTTGGTGCTTGTGTCAGGTGCATCAACATTTTTTGTAGTAATTTCTGCAGTAACGTTTTCTTCAACAGGCTTAAAAACATTTGGTCTAATTGTAAAAAATTTAACAGCACTTTTCAACTTGGCTTCCATTAAAGCTTTTCCTGCATAAATTGGTCTTGTAGCAATAACTTCACCTGATGAAACTTCTAATTTTACACAATCGATTAGACAGCCCGCATTTAATTTAACACTTACTCTTGGTGCCAGATCTTTGCCGAAGGAAGTATTTGTAATGACTAAATAATCAGCAGATATTTCTTTTGCAAATTCTGTAACAATAGATTGATAAGCAGAGGAAGAATAATTTGCAAGTGAATCGTTTTTAAAGTGAGTAATATTGCCGATACCATATTTTGCAACTTCATCTAAGTTTGATATTTCACTTCCTATTACAACCGCCTGTGCGTTTAGATTTAAATCCTTTGCCAGCTTTGCTGCAACAGAAGCTGTCTCTAAAGCAGATTTTTTTAATTTACCTTCTCTTTGTTCTAAAATTGCTAAAATTATATTTCCCATAAATAAATTCCTTAAATAACTTTTGCTTCTTCTCTTAATAATCTAACTAATTCAGGTACTGCTGAACTGTCAGTTCCTAAAATTCTTCCCGGATTTTTAGCTGGTGGTTTTTTAAGTCCGATAACTTCTATGTTGTTTTCGGTTTCCGTTGCAGATTTTTCTTCAATAGTTTTTTTCTTTGCCGACATAATACCTTTAAGTGAAGCGTATCTTGGTTCGTTAAGCCCCTTTTGCGCAGTAATAATACAAGGTAATTGTGCAGTTACAACTTCTTTACCGCCTTCAATTTCTCTTTCGCAAGTAATATTTTGTCCGTCTATTTTAAAATCAACAACAACAGATATGCAAGAATAATCAAGTATTGCTGAAGTCATTTGACCAACAATCTGGTTATCAAAATCAACGGATTGTTTACCCATAAAAACAAGGTCACAACCCTGAGTTTTAATTTCTTCGGCGAGTGCTTTTGCAATTCCAAATGAATCTAATTGTGATTCGGTTTTTAATAGAACACCGCTGTCAACGCCCATAGCAAGAGCTTTTTTAATTGTTTCTTTATCTATTGGCTCTTGTGCCGCCCTAAACCATTCCATCCCTGTCGCTATATCTATCTTTCCTCTTTTGATTAAATCGGTAATAGTTGTACTCAATTCCTCCGCCTTCATTATGGAAAGTTCCTCAGGGGTTGGGAGTGGAACTTCTACTTCTGGAACTACCCCTGAAGCCACTCCTGGAGTTACTCCCGGAGCCACTACCTTAGGAATCTTTAAGGTTTCTCCAGCAATAATCAAATTTCTATTAGTGGAATCGGGAATGGCAAGGCTTCCCACATTAGCTGTCATTATTTGGTCAATAGTTAATCCATAT
>JADFGB010000132.1 GCA_022567875.1 Bacteroidota bacterium
AGGACGGAGAAGTTCATATTGATATTGCCGTTATTGCTTCCCCGACAGCTGACTCTTTTGGTAACGCAAACGGGGTAACAGGTAAATCCGCTTGCGGACTTTTGGGTTTTGCTTTGGCTGACTCCGAATATGCCGACAGAGTTATTGTAGTTACTGACAATCTCGTTCCCTTCCCCTGTATCCCTTGGCAGATACAAGGTAACAATGTTGATTTTGTGGTTAAAGTTGATTCGTTGGGTGATTCTTCAAAAATTGTTTCCGGCACAACTCAAGTAACTAAATCTCCCGATAGACTGTTGATCGCTGAATATGTTGCTCAATTTGTAGATGAAGCAGGCATAATGAAAGATGGGTTTTCACTTCAAGCCGGAGCTGGAGGTACAAATCTTGCATTCCTTCTTTACTTAAAAGAAAGAATGAAAAAGAAAAATGTAAAAGCAAGGTTTATGCGAGGCGGCAGTACAAAATACCTTGTTGAAACTCTCGAAGAAGGTTTAACGGATTACATTCTTGACGGACAAACTTTTGACCTTGAAGGTGTAAGGAGTATGAGAGAAAATAAAAACCATATAAATACAAGTCCGTTTACCAGTTATAATTTTCATGGTAAAGGTAACTTCGCATCAATGGTAGACGTAGCTGTTTTAGGAGCTACCGAAGTTGATGTTAATTTTAATGCCAATGTAGTAAGTCACTCAGACGGATATTTGCTTCATGGAATTGGCGGTTGGCAGAACTGTCTTTATGCAAAATGTACAATCTTAGCTATCCCCTCTTTCAGAGATAGAATACCTGTAATTATAGATGAAGTTACTACACTTTGTGGACCCGGAGAATTAATTGACGTAATAATAACTGAACGCGGAATAGCAATAAATCCTAAAAGACAGGACCTCATTAAAAAAATTAAGAAATCTAATCTTCCTTTAAAGACTATAACTCAACTAAAAGAAGAAGTTTATAATATTTGCGGTGGTTCTCCTACAAAACCCAGAGTAGATAAAAACAAAGTTGTAGCAATAATTAAGTGGGTTGACGGTACTGTGATTGACTCAGTTTTTAAAATAAAAATATAATAGTTTTTTGTATTTTTTTTTTTTTTTGAAACTTTTATTTATAAGTAATTTGCTTTATATCACAAATAAGATTTTAGAATATCTTTGTAAAGATAAAGACACTATTTTATTATATTTTAATTCATATTAATTTTTAAATATTCTTAAACTCTACAGTAATTTTATGGAACACCTTGTAATAATCGGTAACGGAATTGCCGGAATAACTATAGCGAGAAATGTACGTAAACAAAATGATATGAAAATCACGGTTATTTCTAGCGAATCAAAATATTTTTTCTCTCGTACTGCTCTAATGTATATTTACATGGGACACATGAGATTTGAAGACACAAAACCTTACGAAGATTGGTTTTGGAAAAAGAACAGAATTGATTTGGTTTATACACACGTTGATAAAATTGATACAGATAATAAATTACTAATTTTTAATAACGGCAAAACTATTAATTATGATAAACTTGTTGTTGCTACCGGTTCGCATATCAATAAATTTGGATGGCCAGGACAAGATTTACCAGGCGTTCAAGGTTTATTTACAAAACAAGATTTAGAGTTATTGGAAGAAAACACAAAAGAAATTAAAAAAGCTGTAATTATTGGGGGAGGGCTGATAGGAATAGAACTTGCTGAAATGCTACATTCTAGAAATATTCACGTTACTTTTTTAATAAGAGAAAATTATTATTGGGATAATATTCTCCCTAAAGAAGATTCACAATTAATATGCAAAGAAATCTTACAACACGGATTTGATTTAATGTTAAAAACTAATTTAAAAGAAATACTTGCCGGTAACAACGGTAGAGTTAGAGCCGTGATTACCGATGATGGTGATGAAATTGAATGCCAGTTTGTCGGTTTAACTCCAGGTGTTCATCCTAATATTGATGTTGTAAAAGATTCAAAAATAGAAACAGGCAGAGGCGTGCTTGTAAACGAATATTTGGAAACTAATATTCCCGATGTTTATGCTGCCGGAGATTGCGTAGAAATTAAAGCATCAAAAGAAGGTGAAAGCAACAGATTTGAACAACTCTGGTACACAGGTAAAATGCACGGTGAAGCACTTGCAAATACAATTTCTGGTGACAGAACAAAGTATGATAGAGGAGTTTGGTTTAATTCAGCTAAATTTTTGGATATAGAATATCAAACGTACGGATTTGTAAGTAACAAAAAACGTGAAGGCGAAAAAACTTTTTTATGGCAGGATAAAGAAATGAAGCACTCTGTAAGAATAGTTTACAGAGAGGATGATAAATCAATTGTTGGAATAAATGTTTATGGCATAAGATTAAGACATAAGGTTTTTGAAAGTTGGATTAAAGAAAAGAAAACAATCACTTACGTAGTTCATAACTTAATAGAAGCTAATTTTGATCCCGAATTTTTTAAAAAATTTGAACCTGCAATTTTAGAAGAATTTAAAAAACAAAATCCTGAAATGGAAAATTCATCCATAGAAGAAAAAACTTTTGCATAAAGGAAAAACTTATGGAGCCATTAAAAATTGACAACTTAAAAATTTATAAACCTGATAAATATTTAGAACTTATAAAAAAAATCGGATTGTTGATCTTAGGAATCGGTGTTATTATGCTCTTGGTAAGTTTAACGGGATTATCCACTATAGCACCATCCTTATTGCTGTTTTTAAGTTATGGATTAAGCATTATCGGAGCATTAACATATTGTGTTCCTATTTACAAAGAAGCACCTCCGGGAATAAAAAACAACAAAATTTTCTTAAATAGCTTTACTTCAAAAGGTACTATTGCTTGGCTTTCCGGCATTATAATTACGGGATTTTATGTGCTGCTTTATTGGTTCCCTTATTTACTTGAGAACTGGATTAGACTTTTAGACCCGATCAGTTACTCTATCAGGGGCATTAAATCAAATCAATGGTTTTTGTACGGCTCATTTTACACTATTGCTGTTTTGATAATGGGTGTAAAAATGATAATAAAATACAGGCACAACCGTTACCAAATTATAAGAACTTTATCAGTTATGTTTTTTCAATTGGGTTTTGCCTACTTAATCCCTGCTATATTACTCAAACTTAATCAACCTGAATTTTATTTTAGTTATTTCTGGCCTCTTAAATATGATTACCTTTTTCCTGGTACTATGAAAGGATTATTTAGTAGTGGGGGTATTGGGTATTTTATGTTTTTTTGGGGTGTAGTAATGACCTTTATTACAACGCCAATTCTTACTTATTTTTACGGTAAAAGATGGTATTGCTCTTGGGTTTGCGGTTGCGGAGGATTAGCGGAAACAGCCGGTGACCCGTTTAGACATTTATCAGACAAATCTCTTAAAGCCTGGAAAATAGAAAGATGGATGATCCATTCTGTTCTTGTTTTTATTGTAACAACAACTGCTTTACTTTGGATAAATTCTGCAATGGAAGGAGCCGTATTGGGCAAAGCATCACTTACTTTTTCCAAAGTCTACGGATTTTTAATTGGCTCTGTTTTTTCTGGTTTAGTTGGTGTAGGATTTTATCCTTTAATGGGGAACAGAGTCTGGTGTAGATTTGGATGTCCAATGGCAGCAGTTTTAGGAATTATTCAGCGCTTTAAATCCAGATTTAGAATTACCACAAACGGAAGTCAATGTATTGCCTGCGGCAATTGTTCTACATATTGTGAGATGGGAATTGATGTTCGCTCTTATGCACAAAGAGGTGAAAACATTGTTCGTGCTTCGTGTGTTGGCTGCGGAATTTGTGCAGCAGTTTGTCCAAGAGGAGTGTTAAAATTAGAAAATGGAAATCCGGATGTTAGATTTAATTTGGAAGGTTAAAATATTTATTTAATTGTCATTACCGCGAAAGCGGGAATCCAGTTTTTATAAATTTTAAATAACTTGGATTCCCAATTAAATTGGGAATGACGATAATTGTTTATTTATTTTTTGTCTAACGTTTTACGTCTCCTGTTTTACGATTTCAACAGCATCCACCGCCGTCATAAAAATAAGTAGATCCCGAAATATAAATATCGTTTCTTCCTAAAGAGGCTAAAGCAGCGGCAGTTTTATCGCACACAGCAAGCGGTTGGTTTTTTATAACCAAATGACCTTTGTGATCATCAAAAGAATCCTCTTTTCCAAAATATATTACTGTTTTGCCCGTGAAAATACACGGCCCGTCTTCAGGTATCGGATCTTTAATCGCACATATTTCAACACTTTCAATTAAAATATTATCATCAGTACTGTAGTGCAGGGGGTCTAAAATTCTATAGGGGCGTTTTGCTCTTACTTCAATTGTACCAAATCCTATTGCTGTTATTCTATCAATATAATCTTGCAAAGAAATTGCGCCTGTTAAACAAAGTGCACGAAGTCTTTCATCATTTTTTAAATTTTCAGGAATAGTCTGTTCCGAAATTGGATCAGATAATGATAACCTTCCGTTTGGTTTTAATACTCTGTACATTTCTTTTAAAGCAATTTCCAATTCATTATCGTGAAATATATTGAATAAGCAATTTTGTGCGGCTACATCAATACTTTCATCTTCAATTGGCAAATTTAAAGCATCACCCAATTTTAAGTCAATAAAATTATGGTTAAACCACCTGTTTTTATTTTCAGCTTCGATTAAATTTTCAGCACATACAGAGAGCATCTCTTTAACCGGGTCAATTCCTATTACTTTAGCTTTGC
>JADFGB010000133.1 GCA_022567875.1 Bacteroidota bacterium
GGAAAAAACTACAAGAAGATTGAAGAGAATTTAGATATGAAAACGGATAAAAAAATAAAAAAGAAGATAGTAAATAAAATAATTAGAACTGCCTACGGTGATGCATCTTTTGTTGAACAATCAGAGATATTTATACGGATGTTCCTAAACACGAAAATTAAAAACATTTATTCTGAATACAGGTTTACAGCAAAAGAAATTCATTCAATAAAGTTAGAGAATATAGAGTTAAATAATTTACCTAACAAAAATAAAGAAAGAACAAATAATTTCAATAAAATTATTTCTTTTATTTTACTAAGGCCTATCGGTATATCTTATGCATCAATAGTTTTAGTTTTGGGTGTAATTGTTATGTTCATATTATTTGATAAAAATAATGAAATACACTATACGAAGGCAGAAATTTTACAAGCCGAGCAAGATGTTAAATATTCACTTGCCATAATCGGAAAAGTTTTTAATGAAACAGAGAAAAAACTAAAAGAAGATATTATTAACAATAAGATTAGAAAACCAATTAAAAAAGGATTTGAAATAATTAATACATTATATAAATAAAAGGAGAAAGAGATGAAATATTTAATAAAAACATTTTTGCTTGCAGCTTGTATATTTGTTTTAACTGTAAACGCACAAGATGATAATGATTATGTTAACGAACCGGGGTATGCAGACTTTGGTACTTTAACATCTTTTTATAAAGGTGATGATGTTACTGAAGTTTTTCTTGACGAACATATATTAAAAATGATGTCAAAATTATCAGGCGAGAATGATCCTGAAATGAAAAAATTACTTACTGGATTAAAACTTGTAAGAGTATATTCATTTGAAGTTCCTAAAGAGTCTCGATTAAAATTAAAGAATAAAATTGGAGAAATTGACAAAAAACTTCTGAATGAAAAATGGTACAGAATAATTAAAATAAAAGAAAAAAACGGATACACAAATGTTTATCTAAAATCTTCTGCTGACGAGAATAATGTTGTAGGTTTAGCAGTTGTATCACTAGATAGCAATGGAGAAGCTTCTTTTATAAATATTGTAGGAAACATTAATTTGGATAATCTAGGCAGGTTAAGCGATAAATTTAACATACCGATGATGTTTAATAAACATCATAAAAAGAAAGTTATTAAAGAGAAAAAATAGACTCCAGTTTTTATAATTATAAAAAGGGATTAAGTAGAAACTTAATCCCTTTTTAAATACTAATCATATATTCTTTGGAATGTTTTCTCTATTTTATTACGTATGTTTTTTAGTGACAGTGAATGAGATAAAAACTTAATATTATAAACTTCTTGTTTTTCACCTTTTAACTTTAGTTCTAAAGTAAAATCTTTTACGTTAAAAGTTCCTTTTTGTGTCTTTAAAGGTATCCTTAAAATTAATGTATGGTCGCCGTTAAATTTATAATATGATTTTTGTCCTGCAATATTTATGGTTTCCCAAGTCCCTACTAAGTGTAAAAGTGATTTTTTTCTTTTTCCAACCCTAATCATAACTCGTGAATATTCTTTGCTTTTAAGTTTATACTTCTGAAACAAAGAGTCACCCCTTATTTCTACAAAGCTTGTATCTAGGATTGTACCGCCTGTTATATGGTTGAATAAAGCTGATATTAATTCTTTTCCGTTAAATGAATAAACATAATATACAACAGCACCTGAAGTAATTTCAACTGTTCCGTTTTTATTAAACTGCCAGACGGTTCCAACCCGAGAATTTTTAACTACATCAGATCCCCATTTGCCGATTAGTCCTTTTTTTACTTCTTGTGAAAAGGATGATGAATAAATTATTACAAATCCGCTAATTAAAAATATTTTCAATAAATTTTTCATAAATTATTTAATTTTGTTTAATGACATACTAATTTTTTCAACTTGTTTTAAATGGTGTTTTAAATGATAAATTAAAAAATCCAAAGTTTGGTTTAAATTAATCATTCCAATATATGGATGCTTAAAAACTCCCTTATTAAATGTATCTTTTGGCATATTTAAACATACTTTGTTTATTCCTATTCTTAATTCATTCCACTTATTCAAGAGTTCATTTATATTTATTGATTCAGGTACTTTCTGTACAATTGGTGGTGCTTTAAATTTAAAGTTAGTTTTTAAAGCGGAGTTTAAAAAAAATGATTTAATCGAAGTAATTATTCTCACAGTTTTTAATTTAGTTTCTGGTTTTAAAGAATTTAAAAAAGATATTAAAGTATATTGCTCTCCTTTTATAATATGAAATAATATTTGAGCTAATGACCATTTATCTTTATTGGGTTTTAAATTTAACATTTCATTATTAAAATTGTCAAGAAAATTTAAAAATTTAGTTTTATCGGATTGAAGAATCTCATATTTTCGTAAAAATTTATTTTTCATAAAATTCAATCATTTAATTTAACCATGGTTAAATCTTTACCATTTTCAAGATTATGGAGGGTCATAATATTTTTTGTTATTTTATAATTTAGTCTCATTCTGTATGTTGTTGGTGAAAAAATAGTGATCATATTTTTTTCTACAACAAATGAACCCTCAATTGATTTTACACTTAGCAAAACATTTATACCATAAAAAGCGTTAAATTCAGTAATAGCGTGATAGCTGTTATAATTATAAGATTCCCATTTTCCAATTATCTGTTTACTATTTGTTTTGGTTTTATTAAGCCTGGTCATTTTAATTTTTTTACCGCTAACAATAGATCTTTGAATTAAAATATTTCCATTAATTTCAATAATAGATGTATCTACTTCAATTTTGTTTGTTTTTAGATCTTTGAAATAAGAAATAAGTCTATTCCCTTTTAATATATAAGTGCCTTTTAAATTAACACCTACATCATATTTAACAGAACCGTCTTTGCTAAATTTAATGTTTATTTCAATACCTTTATCCGTATTTCTTATTGATTTCCATTTACCAACCAATAGCTTTATTTGTGGATTTGTTGATTGAGTATAATAATTTGGAGCGACTACTGCCAAATAAAGGAAAAAAAATATAAAATTAAGTTTTTTCATTGGTTTTAAATAACTGTTTTCATACAACTATATTTTAAAAACTGTTCCCACAAAATAAAAAATATATTTGCAAATAATGAATTATAAGGGCGGTAATTTTTCTAAAGAAAGAAATGTTATAATAAAATTAATTCTTATTTATTGATCAAGATTAGGTCTTCCTGTAATATATCTTTCAAGTTGATCTATAACAAAAGCTTTTTCATCTATTACGGCTTTTACAACATCACCAATTGAAATAACTCCAATTAGATTTCCATTTTCCATTACAGGTAAATGTCTTACGTGTTTATCTATCATAATCGCCATACACTCTTCTGCAGTAAGATCAGGTGAAGCATAAAAAACAGTAGAAGACATAATTTCTTTTACTAATGTTTCCTTAGAAGACTTGCCAAGCAGTATTACTTTTCTTGCATAATCTCTTTCAGAAATAATACCGCATAATTTCTTTTCTTCTAAAACCACAAGTGCACCACATTTTTTTTCTCCCATTAAAGTCAAAGCATCAAACACAGTGTCGTTTTGAGAAACTGACCAAATATCAAATCCTTTTCCTTTAAGCATTGAATTAACTGTTTTTGTCATAATATTACCTCGTATCAAAAAATCTTATTTTTCTAATATAACAGAAATATTCGTAAACAAAAGTTTAAAATATTTTGTTTTGTTAATATATTTAGTTGATATAATAATTCCATTAAAATCTTATAGTCTTATAAAGAGATTAGAAATTAAGTTTTAGGGCATCCCCTGTTCTGTAAACCTTTTTCAGTATACAATTCATAAGTATTGTAGTAAAATAATTTACGTCATCTTTTGGATATTGTACTATCAAACTAATGCAATTAAAATTCTTGGTTTACTACTAATTTACGAAAAAAAAGCCCTTAATA
Organism: Bacteroidota bacterium; assembly: GCA_022567875.1. Taxonomy (GTDB): domain Bacteria; phylum Bacteroidota; class Ignavibacteria; order Ignavibacteriales; family Ignavibacteriaceae. The sequence continues at coordinate 3,934 of JADFGB010000133.1, forward strand.
AGGAATTATCAAGGGCAAAAAGATTGTTTTTAGATACAAAATTAAATGAAGGATATAGCAGGAATATTAAAATGACATATAAATTGATTTACTTCAAAGCATTCTCAACTGAAACCCGAATAAATTTTGTTATATTTGCATCAGGTAATAAAGTTTTACCACTCCAAGCATAATTTAATCCTTTCAGTCTTTTAACAATTCCATTCTCTACTCCTCCCTGTGATAGTAATAGAGGAACTACAATTACTCTACCATTTTTCGATGCTTGATTTACAATATTTCTTAAATTTTCTTTTGCAATATTATAAATTTCTTTTGGTGCATCATCACGAACAGTCATGCAAAAAATATTTTTAAAACTGTTCTCGTCTTTAAATTTCTCTCTTAATTGATCAGCTATGTTCTCCATTTTTTTTATCCAGTTTTTATTGTCTTTCTCACCGTTAGGTCCATGAGCCACTATTATTACAGTTTCATTTTTAGGTGAGTTGCTTAACTCGCTTATTCTGTTGGCAAGAATTTCAGTTATTAAGGGATGATCATTCAAAGGTTCTGTTAAGTAAATTTTCGTATTAAAATTAAGAGGATGTAATCCCATTTTTTCGTTAATATGAGAAGGATTATCCATAAGCATTGGTTTGTCTGCAAGTTCTTTTCTTAATTTTAATAAATATTCATTCTGCCTAATAATCGAACTGAAAGATGAAATAAATAATTGTGTTATTACTATCTGTGTTACACCTTGTGTTTCAAGTTTATTAATTCCTTCCTGCATTGTTTTCGGATTAGCCATTCCAAAAGCAACTTCAATATTTTAATTATTTTT
>JADFGB010000134.1 GCA_022567875.1 Bacteroidota bacterium
AATATTATCATTATTTTATTTATTATTAATAATCATCATCATCAAGATTATAAAAGAAATCTTCTTCAGAGGGATAATCCGGCCAAATGTCTTCAATAGATTCGTAAGGTTCCTCAGCATCTTCAAGTTCAGAAAGATTTTGAATAACTTCATATGGTGCACCAATTCTATCTGCATATTCAAGCAATTCATCTCTTTTTGCAGGCCAAGGTGCATCATCTAAAAAGGCAGCTAATTCAACAGTCCAGATCATCATAAGCAAATCTCTCGGTATTTATTTACTCTTACTTTTAGTTGCAAAATAATTCATATCATCAAAGAAAAATCTACTAGGGTTAAGAGCTTTACCGTTGTGTCTTACTTCATAATGAAGGTGTGGTCCGGTTGATAACCCGGAACTACCCGTCTTAGCTATTATATCTCCCCTTTTAATTTTTTTACCTTTTTTAACCAATACTTTAGAAAGATGTGCATAGAGTGTAGAATAGCCAAAACCATGATCAACCTGTACGCATAATCCATAACCCCCGCGATATCCAACAAACTGTACTCTACCATTTCCAGTAACATGTACTGGGGTTCTCCAGTTTGCTAAAATATCTATACCAGTATGCATACGTCTTTTATTTAGGATTGGGTGCATTCTCATTCCAAAATAACGTAATGCTATACCTTCTGTAGGCTTTATAGCAGGTATAGAAATATATAGTTTTTTATTTCTTTTTAATTTTTCAGATATTTTATAATAATTTGATTTTTCAAATTCAATTTTTCTAGTAAGTTTTTCTATAAAATTAAGTGCGTCTTTTAATTGTTTAGCTGCATTATCACTTAGATAATCAATGCTGTTATCAAAAGATCCACCTCCAATACCAAGTAAACGTTCTTCTTCGGAGATTGGATTTAAGTTTGCCGCTAATCTAAGTTGATAATCATATTTTGCTAATGAATCAACCTGATTATTAATTGATTCATATTTATTAACAATTTCATAAAGTTTTTTGCTTAATAATCTATTTTCTGATTTTAAAGCACTTACTGTATTTGCTGTTCCTGTTAAAGTTAATAGGTAGTAATATCCTCCGAACAGCAATGAACTTATTGTTATTACTGCGAGTGAAAAATAGACAAATAGCTTAGATTTGTAATTTTTTATTTCTACAAACTGTAGTTTCTCTTTTGAGAAAGAATATAATTTTTTCATAAATACGTGCCGAAAGTAATTAAATATAAAAGATATGTCAAGTAAATTTTAAACTTTTTTATTCAAAATCGTGTTCAAAATAATCTACCCCTCTCATATCTTTATTAGATCGATCTTTTATTTTAGTTTGTAGCCTTTTTTCAAATATTTTTGCAGAATCATATCCATAATGTTTTAATAGATAGTTCAAGCTTATTACTTCTGAAATTACAGTAATATTTTTACCCGGTATTATCGGAAGTTTAACATATGGAATATCTATACCTGATATAGTAATTATTTCTTCATCTAAACCTGTTCTTGTATAACTTTGTTCTTTATTCCAGAATTCAAGTTCCACAACAATTTCTAATCTTTTTTGGTAACGTATAGCCCTAATGCCAAACATTTTTTCAACATCTATTAATCCAAGGCCTCTTATTTCCATAAAATGTTTTACCAAACTTGTGCCTGTTCCCATTAAAATGTTCTCACCTTTTTTAGTAAGAAAAATTACATCATCCGCTACAAGCCTGTGACCCCTTTCAATTAAGTCTAAGGCAACTTCGCTTTTGCCAATTCCTGATTTACCAACGAATAAAATGCCTACACCGTAAACATCTACAAAAGAACCGTGAATAGAAATTCTTGGCGCAAATTGATCATCTAAAAAATCATTTATTAAATAACTAGTTTTTGTAGTTGAATATGGAGAACTGAAAACTGCAGTATTATTTTTATTTGCAAAATCTAGTAACAATTTAGGTGGCTTATTCTTATTTGTAAAAATTATACAAGGTATCTTGAATTCAAAAAAATTCTTAAATGCATTATTTTGTTTTTCTTTTGTAAGTTGTAAAATAAATTTTAATTCAGTATTCCCGAATATTTGTACTCTATCGAATGAAAATGAATCAAGAAATCCTGATAATGCTAATCCTGGCCTGTGCAGATCTTTAGTGGTAATTATTTTATCAAAACCGGTCCTTTTTGAAATAAGTTTTATATTAAATATATCTTTTATAGTTTCAAAAAAATATTTCACGGTAATTGACTCTTTTCTTGAAAGAGATTTTTTATCAATATTAAACATTTAATGTGCTATTTGTTTTGATTTAAATTTCTTTAATTGAGATTTAAGCTTATTAACAGATACTGCTACGGATTTATTAAAATCGTTGCTTTCTTCTTTAGCTCTTAAGGTTTGCCCAGGTACTTGTATTATTATTTCTGCATTTTTTACACTCTTGTTTGGTTTTATATAACTTAGAATAATTTCAACACTCATAATATTATCATAAAACTTCTGAAGAGAATTTACTTCATCTTTTATAAAGTCTTTTAGAGTTTGATGAGCTTTAAATTTTCTTGCTGTTATTTTTATGTTCATAATTCACCTCAAAATTATTATGATTTAGGATGAGATTTTTTATATGTAGATTTTAGTCTTTCTATACTAACATGAGTATAAATTTGTGTTGTCGATAAATTTTCGTGCCCAAGAAATTCTTGAACTGCCTTTAAGTCTGCACCTCTGTCTAACATATGAGTTGCGGCACTATGTCTGAAAATATGAGGGCTTTTTTTCTTTATATCTGTCACCATCGAAAGATATTTATTAACCAACCTGTGTACCATTCTAGAATAAATTCTTCGACCATTTTTATTTACCAAAAAAGCATCATTAGAGTTCCTAAAAGTTTTACCTGCTGTATATTCTTTTATTATAATTTTAGATTTATTTCCTATTGGAACTATCCTGGTTTTATTACCCTTACCCAGTACTCTAACAGTGTTCTGTACAAGATCAACGTTTATATAGTTTAACCCGCAAAGCTCTGAAACTCGCAGTGCACAGCCATATAGTAGCTCGATTATACATTTTACCAGCTTAGAATCTTTCGCCCTTTTTTCAATAACTGAATATAATTTATCTATTGTTTCTTCATTAATTATTTCGGGCAATTTTCTTTCCGATTTCGGATTTGAAATATTAAGTGTTGGGTTAAACTCTATAAAATTATTAGAATAAGCAAACTTAAATAAACCCCTAATAGATGCTAATTTTCTTGAAATACTTTTCATTGAGTAGTCGGATTCACTTAGCATCATTAAATATGTTTTAATTAATTTTTCCGAAATTTGATCTATGTTTATTTTCTGATAATCTTCACAATAGTTATAAAAATGTAACAAATCAGTATTATAGGCTCTAACAGTATGATCAGAATATCTTTTAACATTTGTTAAATCGCTAACATAATTGTCAATAGCATTTTTTAATAACATAATTATAAAACTTCTTCTATTTTTTCTTCCTCTTCTTCAATAATTAATTCTTCACCGCAAATAGGACATTTAAGGTAATTGTTTTTTTTCTTTGAATATCTTTTCTCCATATAATCAGAATCTTTATTCGGGCATTGACTGGGGACTGGTTTGTGCCAGCTCACAAAATCACAATCCGGAAATCTTGAACAACCGTAAAATAACCTGCCTCGTTTTGATTTTCGTTCAACAACATCTCCGACCTTACATTTCAGACAACTTACTCCCAATGTTATATTTTTAATAAAATCACAGCTTGGAAAATTTTCACAACCGATAAATCTTCCAAACTTTCCTTCTCTATACAAAAGTTTTCCATCGCATTTTTCACAGGATTCGCCTGTGTATTCAGGTTCTTTTTTGGAATCAGCTATTTCTTTCTGACTAACTTGGATATTAAATTGAGTGACTCACAAATGATGTCTTTGTTAGTTACTGGTGTCGGATTTACACTAGCAATTGCATCCTGGGGGCTTCTACTTTTAAGGAAAACAAGACAAACTTATGAATTAAAACGAATAGAAAAAATGGAAGTCATCTCTGATTTTTTACAATTTTGGAATAATTTTGAAATCGTAAGTAGAGATGTACTGCAAAGGGAAGACAAGAAGTTTAATAAGTATTCGATCAGAGAGATAATTGAGATACTACAAGAGGAAGGAAGACTAAATAGGATTGATGTTCTTGCTCTTGATGAAGCCATTCGACTAAGAAACTCTATCGTCCATAGAGGTGACTTTATATCCGCAGAGCGTGCTAACAAATTAATGGAAGTCCTAAACGAAGTAATACAAAAACTTTCGAGTGACTGAGAGTATTCTCAGGCCATGTTATCTACTTCTATCGCCTCCAAGCAGTCAATTTTGTTCAGACGGGGAAGTTGCTCCTTCTAAAATAATACCGTCATAAAAATGTATCTCAAAATTCACAACAGGCAACTAATCTGTGATCATTTATCTTGTGAGCTGTTAAACGAAGAAGTATCTTCTAATCATAGTTTAAGAAGATTAAGACATTTAGAAATTATATACATCAGGGGTCTATCGTGAAAGTGCGTTATCTGTTTTTTTCCATAGTTTTAGTAGTGTTAATTCTCCTGAGTGCGTGCTCTAAAAAGGAATCAGGCGATATGAATTCAGGATCAGAACGACAGTATTTTCTTGAAACGGTTCGAAATGTATTGGTTGTTCAGGCGTATGCGGATGATTTTGAGAAACTCACCTTAGAACAAAAAATGCTGGCTT
>JADFGB010000004.1 GCA_022567875.1 Bacteroidota bacterium
CTTGTCAAGTTGAAATGTGATAATTATCTTAACCTGGTGGCTGCAAGCTCAGTAATACGCCCCGGTGTAGCACGGTCGGGAATGATGCGTGAATATATCCGGAGGTTCCACAATCCCGGCAGTTTTAATTATATCCACCCTGTTATGAAGGAGCAGCTTTCTGAAACCTACGGGGTGATGGTGTACCAGGAGGATGTATTGAAAGTTTGCCATCATTTTGCAGGTCTTGATCTTGCTGATGCTGATGTTTTACGGAGGGCTATGAGTGGCAAATTCCGCTCGAAAGCAGAGTTAAGGAAGATTGTTGATAAATTTTTCAGCAACTGCAAAGCCCGGGGCTATCCTGAGGATCTCACCAGAGAGGTATGGCGTCAGATTGAGTCTTTTGCAGGATATTCCTTTTCCAAAGCCCATTCAGCCTCCTATGCTGTCGAAAGTTTTCAGAGCTTATACCTTAAGGCACATTATCCTCTGGAATTCATGGTTGCCGTGATCAATAATTTTGGCGGGTTTTACCGTACCTGGGTTTATGTGAATGAAGCCAGGCGATGGGGAGGCACTATCGAACTGCCATGCCTGAATAACAGTATTTACAAAACTACCATTAATGGAAAAACGATCTATCTGGGGTTTGTTCATATTGAGAACCTTGAACGAAAAATTGCAAAAAAAATATCCACCAACCTAAATATTTGTTACCTTTGAAGTATGAAATACCCTCATGTTACTGAAAAAATAAAAAAATTTATAAATAAAACAAACACGTAAATGGATAACAAAGAATTAAAAATAAGAAATTTAAAAGTAGGAATGACAGTTTTCATTGGAATGATTATTCTTTTTATTTTTCTTTTTTTGGTAGGATCAGAAAGAAATGTCTTTACATCTACCTACAGATTAAACATTTTTCTTTCTAACATACAGGGATTAACTAGCGGTTCACTTGTCTCACTTGGTGGAATGAAAATCGGCAGCGTCGACTCATTTGAATTTTCTAAAAGAGAAAATGTAAATGGTATAGTAGCTACGTTAAAAATTCCAGAAAAATATAAAAATATGATAACCATTAAGTCGTACGCTATTCTTAAAACAATTGGGCTTTTAGGAGATATGACTGTGGATATTTCTATGGGCCAGAAAGGTGAAAAACTCCTTGAAGAAAATGACTTTTTAAAAGTAAAACCAACTCTTAGTTTTGAATCTTTTGCAGATAAAATGAATCCTGTTCTGGATGATATTGCAAGCACCATGAAAAATTTAAATGCAATTACTGATAAAATTGCCAATGGGGAAGGAAGCTTAGGACGGTTCTTAAATAATACAACAGCTATGAATAATTTTGAAAATGTTCTTAGTAATTTAGAATCTATTACAAATGCTATTGTAAATAAAAAAGGTACTATAGGTAAATTAGCTTATGACTCTTCTCTTTACAATAACATTTCTTTACTTTCTAATAACTTAAGTAAAATAACTGATTCTTTAAAGAATGGAAAAGGTACCTTGGGCAAGCTACTTTCGAGTGATATTCTATATAATAAAGTAAGTTCAATTTCAAATAGATTCGATATACTTTTATCTAAAACAGAAAAAAGTGACAGTACTATGGTTGGGGGATTATTTAACGATACAAAAATGTATCGACAATTTAATTCTCTTATTTATGATCTAAATGCTCTTATAAAAGATTTAAAAGAGAATCCTGAAAATTATGTGCAATTTTCAATATTCTAAATTTATTGTAAGGAAATAGAAAAAATGAGTTTTAAATTAACCGGTATTTCAAGACAGGCAGATTATTCACCAAACCACGTTGAAAACGATTCATTAATAATACGTTCAACTGCTGAAGAATTAAAAAAATTAGGTGTTGAAGTAAGCATATACGGTGAAAGAGAAGTATTAAATAGTTCTTTTAATGAACAATTAATTTTTTCAATGGTTCAAGGACCAGAGTCAATTGAAAAACTTCTTGAAATTGAAAACAACGGTGCCTTTATTCTTAACTCTCCAAAATCAGTTATCAACTGTTATAGAACTAATATGGTAACTCTTCTTCCTGAAAATGGTATACCGTTTCCTAAAAGTATCATCATAAAAATTCCTTGTGAAGATGAAACTAAATTACCAACCTTTAATTCAAGTAAATTTTGGGTAAAAAGAGGCGGTGTACACGCAATACACAGAGAGGATGTTACAATAGTGTACAGTGAAGCAGAGAGAGATAACGTGTTAAAAGAATTTTACAGGAGAGGAATAAAAAAAGCTATTTTACAGGAACATTTGGAAGGAGACGTTATTAAATTTTATGCCGTACAAAACAGCAGTTTTTTTAACTGGTATTATCTTAACGGAAAATATCATACTGAGTTTGATAATATAACATTACAAAATTTGGCCTCTAACTCTGCGGAAATACTTGGACTATCTATTTACGGTGGTGATGCAATAATATCACCCGAAGGAAATATATCTATAATTGATATGAATGACTGGCCGAGTTTTGCACCTGTTAGAGATGAAGCCAGTAAGCATATAGCAAAATTAATTTATAATATGGCTAAGAAATATGTCAACAAATAATATTACTGCAAATAAATTTGCCTCGGTTGTTACTGAAATACCAGGACCTAAATCACTAAATTATTTTAACGAAGAACAAAAATACATTGCACCTGGAATTCAAACAATAGCAACACTCTCAAAGATTGTTATAGAAAAAGGGGAAGGGTGTATTATACAAGATGTTGACGGAAATAAATATATTGACTTTTTTGCAGGCGTAGGTGTTGCAAGTCTTGGTTACAACCACACGGCATATAATAAATATATGAAGGAACAAATCGATAACATTCATGTAGGAAGTTTCACTTCAAAAAACAGGGTTAAACTAACAAAACTTTTAGCCGAAAATGCCATTGGCGATTTAACACGTAGTCAATTCTACAGCGGCGGTTCCGAAGCAGTTGAAGCTGCTCTAAGAATGGCAAAATCTTATACAAAAAAAACTGAGTTTATAGGTTTCTGGAACGGATTCCACGGAAAAACAATGGGTGTGCTTGGACTTTTAGGTGATAATTTCAAAGCAGGTATGGGACCATTGCCTGCAGGTATTTACAACACACCTTATGCCGATTGCAGACACTGTCCATTAAACGCTACTTTTCCTGAGTGTAATTTTGCCTGTGTTGATTTTATTAAAAACAAAATAAGATTTGAAACTACAAATAACATTGCCGCAATAATTGTTGAAACTATTCAAGGAACTGCAGGCAATGTTGTACCCGCTCCCGGATTCTTAAAAGAACTAAAAAAATTAACGGAAGAAATTGGAGCACTACTTATTTGCGATGAAATGATAACAGGATTCGGAAGAACAGGTAAAATGTTCGGTGCACAGCACGAAGATATAATCCCAGACATTATTACTATAGGTAAAGGATTTGGTGGAGGCTTCCCTATGACAGGTGTAATGTCAAGAGAAGAAATTATTTTTGCAAAACCATTCGGTAACCCTAGCGGAAGTTCTTCAAGTTATGGAGGAAACCCGCTTGCATCTACAGCTGCTTATATTACTTTAAAATCTATTATTGATGATGGACTGGTTGAAAATTCACGAAAGGTTGGTGAATTTATGATGAAAAAATTAAACGAATTAAAAGATAAGTTTCCTATAATAGGGGAAGTAAGGGGCAAGGGTTTAATGATAGGAATAGAACTCGTAAAAGAAAAAGATTCCAAAGAAAAACTTGATAAAAAATATACTGAAATGTTCTTTCACGAATGCTTGAAAAAAGGATTAATAGTAATGGGTTACAATCCTGACATTAGAATTTATCCTCCTTTAATTGTAAGTGAAGATATTGCGGAAGAAGGCATTGATATTATGGAGAGTGCATTTAGCTATGTTTCAGATCAACTCTAAAATTCAAGCAACATTTAAATCTAAAGATACCGAAGAACTGCTCGACAGATTATTCTACCGTCCATTTGGTTATTTAATGGCAATCGGTTCTAAAAAAATCGGTTTTTCTCCTAACGTAATTACAATAACAAGTATTTTTTTCGGTGTTACTGCAGGTCATCTGTTCTTCTATAACAACTTTACATTAAACTTGATAGGAGTGTTACTGCTTGTACTTGCCGAAACTATGGACAGTGCGGACGGTCAGCTTGCAAGGATGACAAATATTCATTCTAGGTTCGGAAAAATTCTTGACGGTTTTGCAGGTAATTTAATGTTCATTAGTATCTATCTTCACCTTAGTGCACGTTTTATTTTAAATGACGGAACACCATGGATATTATTAATTGCAGTAATTTCCGGATTCAGTCATTCATATCAATGTGCTATGTCTGAATATTACAGAAATTTCTATATATATTTTATTTATGGTGAAGGTATTGCTATTATTGATGAAGCCAAAGATATGAAAGAAAAATATAAGAACTATACTTGGCTTAAAAGCTTCGGTAAAAAATTTCTTTTAAGGACTTATATTAATTATACTCTTCAGCAGGAATTACTTTCAAAATCTATAAGAATACTGTATAAAAATGTACAAGAAAAATACAAAAAACAGATACCGGATTGGTTATTAAAAGAATACAGAAAATTGAACAAACCGTTATTAAAGTACGGCAATATTTTAACAACCAATACAAGAATGATTATTTTGTTCGTAACAATTTTTTATGCTGATGTACTTTATTATTTCTTGTTTGAACTCATTATATTAAATATTCTTCTGGTTTATTTTGTGTTAAGACACGAGAGGACAAGCAAACAATTAATTGAATACACCGACAATCATACAGAGGCAGCTTAGATGCTAAAAGGTGCAATAATAGGTTTCGGTAAAATAGCACAAAACAGCCACCTCAAAGCATATCAAAATGATGAACTAAAGAATGATGTGGTTATAACTTCCGTTGTAGAACCGTTGGAAGCTAATAAAGAAGAGGGAAAAATAAATCATCCGGAATTAATATTTTATTCTTCAATGGATGAATTATTCGCAAACGAAAAAATTGATTTTATAGATATTACAGCTCCTCCTAAATTCCATGCACAATTAATTCAGGAAGGTATAAAACAAAACGTTAATATTTTATGCGAAAAGCCTTTCACTATGAATTTAGAAGAAGCAAAAACTACTTACGCATTATTAAAAAATTATGAAAAAGTTTTTATGCCTTGTCATCAATACAGATACTCACCAATTTGGCAAAACTTTAAAAGCTTTTTAAACAATAGTAACGGCAATGTAAATTCATTACTTCAGTTTAATATATTCAGACTGCAAGCCGATCCCGGAGGAACAAATTTTAACCCATCCTGGCGAACTGATAAAAATGTAAGCGGCGGCGGCGTATTAGCTGATTCTGGAATTCATTACCTTTATCTTTCTCAATGGCTTCTTGGCAAACCTAAAAGCGTAACAGCAAAAATTTATAATTTAAACCACAGCGAATACCAAGTTGAAGACACTGCTGTTGTAATATTAGAATTTGAAAAAGCAATTGCAGAAATAACTCTTACCTGGGGGGCAGATAAAAGAGTTAATAATGCAAGATTAATTTCCAGTGCCGGCAGTTTGAATTATGAAGGTAAAACTAAACTATTAAAAAACTTTAACGGAAAGGAAGAAATAATTTCTGTACCTGACGCATCCGACAAAGCACATTATTTTTCTTTGTATATTTCTTTAATTAAAGAATTTATTTCAAAAATAAATAATAACAACAAATCAAGAAATTTAATAGAAGAAGCATTTGATTCAATAAACTTATTAACCAAATGTTATTTATCTGCAGAAAAAGGAAAAACTATCCTCCTTAATGATGAATAAGTATACAAAAACAATATTTTTTATTATTGGTCTTGCAGTATTTTCTTACCTTATTAACAACTTTGGTTTTGACAATATAATTACAAACGTTAAAAAAACAGGCTGGTGGTTTGTTCCTGTAATAGGCATTTGGGGCGTTGTTTATTATTTAAATACCTGGGCATGGTATTTTGTTATTGATGCAAAACAAAAGAAAGTCTCCTTTATTGAAGTATTAAAAATTACAATAAGCGGATTTGCAATTAATTATGTTACACCGTTTGTTAATCTTGGCGGAGAGCCTTACAGAATTTTAATGCTCAAAGAATCTATAGGCACACACTCGGCAATATCATCAGTTATTCTTTATACAATGCTACATTTTCTGTCTCACTTTTTCTTTTGGGTTACAGCAATTCTTTGTGCATTAATTCTGCTTCCTCTTTCTACTGAATTAAAAATAATCCTGGTAGCGGCATTGCTAATTTTGTCCGTTTTTATCTGGTTCGTTTTTAGAAGACATAAACGCGGAGTATTTGAATCCCTTCTTAATTTTATTGCCAAGGTTCCGTTTTTAAAAAGATTAAAGAAAAAATTAAAGACGAAAGAAGATTCATTAATGAAAATTGACAAAGAGATAAAACATTTATTCAACAATAGAAAAAATGCTTTCTATTCTGCTCTTGTACTGGATTTTCTTTCACGTATGGTAGGAGCTTTAGAATTTCTTTTCATTTTAAAAGCTATTGGAATGGATATATCCTTTTTGGAAGCTTTTTATATTAGTGCGGGTTCATCTCTTATAATAAATATATTTTTCTTTATGCCTTTTGAACTCGGAACACGTGAAGGAAGTCTTTACTTGGTTTTAGACAGTATAAAGCTAACTGCCGGTATTGGTATTTATGTTGGAATTATTAACAGAGCAAGAGAGTTCTTTTGGATACTTATCGGTTTGCTGTTAATTCAATTTAACGGCATTAAAAAAGAAGGAAAGACTAAAGGGAAAAAAGATCTGCTTGAATATATCTCGGATGATAGCCAATGATAGAAGCTGTTATTTTTGATTTCGGTGGAACTCTTGATACAAACGGAATTCATTGGAGCGAAAAATTCCGTATGACTTATGAAGAAGCAAGGTTAAACATAAAGCCTGAAGATTTTAACGAAGCATACATTAAAGCCGAACCCAAAATGTATGAAACGGTTTTAGAAAATGATGATCTTTTCGCAACTCTTCAAAAGCAGTCATATCTCCAGCTTGTATATCTTGTTGAAAATAAAGGTTACAAGTTTTACAACTCACCTGGTGTTGTTGCTACCGACATTTCAATGAGATGCTGTAACTACGTTAATAAATGTATTGCCGATGTAATCCCTTTGCTAGAAGAGTTTAAAGGTAAAATTAAGTATTCCCTTGTCTCAAACTTTTACGGCAATATAAAAAGTGTTTTAAGAAGCTTAGACATAGACAACTATTTTGATTCAATTATAGATTCAACAACAGTGAACATCAGAAAACCTGATGCAAGAATTTTCAGTTTAGCACTAAGTGAACTAAAGATAAAAGCAGAACATACTATTGCCGTCGGTGACTCATACGAAAGAGACATACTGCCGGCAAAAAATCTCGGCTGCAAAACCGCCTGGCTTAATGTTCAAAGCTGGACAATGCCAAAGGACATTTCTGCGGCTGATTTTATTATGAAGGATATTAAGGATTTAAGAAATATTATCAATAAATTGAATATCGATTAATTTAATTTTTCTACTATAAAATAAAGGTAAAATATTGAAGCACGAAATAAAAGATCCATCAGGAAAATTAGGCGTTTTAATTGTAGGGCTAAACGGAGCAGTTTCAACGACTTTTTTAGCAGGCACACTTGCTATAAATAAAAATATTGCCAAACCATTCGGTTCACTGACTCAAATGGCAACCATCCGAATTGGAAAGAGAAATGAAAACAAATTCCCGTTAATTAAAGACTTTGTTCCACTGGTAGACACAAATGATTTAGTATTCGGTGGATGGGATGTTAGAGACGAAAATTGTTTTGAATCTGCAATGGAAGCAAAAGTTTTAAATGAAAAAGACTTGCTTCCTGTAAAAGAACAATTAAGCAACATTCGACCGATGCCTGCGGTTTTCGAACAAAAATTTGTTGTTAATTTAAAATCTTCTTTCACAAAAACCGGTAATACTAACTTTGATTTAATGGAACAAATAAGAACTGATATACGCAAATTCAAAGAAGAAAATAAAGTTGACAGAGTTGTTATTATTTGGTGTGCAAGCACGGAAATTTATCTGCCGATTGAAGATGAACTTGTCAATTTAGAAATGTTTGAAAATGCAATGAAAGAAAATGCAGAAAATATTGCACCGAGTATGCTCTATTCTTATGCTGCAATAGCCGAAGGTGTTCCTTACATTAACGGCGCACCTAATCTTTCGATTGATACTCCTGCATTAATGGAATTTGCAGAAAAACAAAACGTACCTCTTGCAGGTAAAGATTTTAAAACCGGACAGACATTAATAAAAACCGTAATATCGCCGATGCTAAAAGCAAGAATGCTGGGACTCAACGGCTGGTTTTCAACTAACATTTTGGGCAACAGGGACGGTGAAGTATTGGACGATCCCGATTCATTCAAAACAAAAGAAGTAAGTAAACTTTCCGTGTTGGATTCAATCCTTCAGCCTGAACTTTATCCCGACCTTTATAAAGACCATTATCACAAAGTAAGAATTAATTATTATCCTCCCCGCGGAGATAATAAAGAAGGCTGGGACAATATCGATCTTTTCGGCTGGCTCGGTTACAAGATGCAATTAAAAATAAATTTCTTATGCAAAGATTCCATTCTTGCCGCACCTATTGTGCTTGACCTTATTTTGTTTATGGACCTTGCACAGCGCTGTAATATGAAAGGAGTACAGGGATGGTTATCATTCTATTTTAAGAGTCCGATGCACGATGAAAATGTCGTGCCTGAGCACGACCTATTTATCCAACTGATGAAACTAAAAAACACACTACGCAGGCTGGTCGGAGTTGAAGCTGTAACTCATACGGATGTAAACCAAACACACGATTAAAATTTGAAATCTTATAAAATGTTATATTCAAACCTCAGAGGACTTCAAGACCTCTGAGGTTTTTTTCGTCTCTCGTTTCACGTAATTGCCCTTTGCCCTCTTATCCGGACCCAAAGTACGGCTTTCGTCTTACCTCTCGCGTCTGACGTTACCAGCCCCAAACAATTGATATTATAAAACTCTCTATCTATTTTACAAATCACAACATTAGCGAATTATGACGCAAAGATTAAATTTCATATTAAACAACCAAGAAGTTGATACCTCTCAGCATCCGGGAATGAGTCTGCTCGATTATTTAAGGCAAGAAGCTCATCTTACCGGAACAAAAGAAGGCTGCAAAGAAGGTGATTGCGGAGCGTGTACTGTATTAATTGGTGAATTAATTAAAGACCAAATACAATATAAATCCGTTAACTCTTGTCTTTTACCTATCGGTGATGTTGATCAAAAACATATTGTTACAATAGAGGGGCTGAACAGAGAAGAGCTAAGTCCAATCCAAACCGAAATGGTAAATGAAGGCGGAACACAATGCGGATTCTGTACACCCGGTTTTGTTGTTTCCCTTTCCGGTTACTATTTGATAAACGATGATTATAATACTGAGGATGCAATTGATTCAATGAACGGAAATATTTGCAGATGTACGGGATATGCGGGAATAAAACGTACAGCACATAAAATAACTAAAAAACTGAACGTTGCTCTTAATAATAATCACTCAAAAATTGAACTGGTTGTGGGTGAAAAAATTCTTCCTGAATATTTTTTAGATGTAAAAGAAAGGTTAAACTCTTTGATTAATAAAAAAGGATCCAAAGTAGCAGACGATAATTCTAACTCCTCATATCTCTACACTATTTCAGGCGGCACAGACTTAATGGTTCAAAGCTGGGAAGATATTTTAAAATCGGATATAACTCTTATCTCAGATAAAAATATAATCAGCGGTATTAAAGAAGAAAACGGTAAAATTATAATCGGCGGTGCAACTACGGCTTCCGCAATAGAAGACTCCCCTATTATGGCTAAATATTTTCCCGATATAAAAGAATATTTCAGTCTCTTTGGTTCGTTACCGATTAAAAACACGGCAACTGTCGCAGGCAACATTGTTAATGCTTCCCCCATTGCCGATATGACAAACATTTTTCTTGCTTTAAATTCCACTTTAACTTTAAGTAATGGTAGTTCAAAAAGAAAAATATTGCTCAAAGATTTCTACAAGGGGTATAAAACATTAGACAAAAAAGAAAATGAATTATTAACATTCGTGAGTTTTAATATCCCAAAAGAAAATTCTTTTTTTAATTTTGAAAAAGTATCAAAGAGAAAATATCTTGACATAGCAAGTGTGAATTCATCTATTTTAATCGATGTTGAAAAAGATTTAATTAACGAAATTAATATTTCAGCAGGCGGTGTATCTCCAATTCCGCTATATCTAAAAAAGACTTGTGAATTTTTAACATCAAATAAAATAAATAGTAAAACCTTAGGGGAAGCATCCGAAATTTTACAGGATGAAATCTCTCCCATTAGCGATGCAAGAGGTACTGCCGAATATAAAAGCCTGCTTCTCCGTCAGTTGTTTTACGCTCATTTCATTAAACTATTTCCTGAACTAATTATTATTGAGGAATTGTTGTGAAAAATTACGACAGCATAGAACACGTCCGCGGCGAATCCCTTTTTGTAGACGATCAATTAACACCAATAGGAACTTTGTTTGGTTACGTTGCTTGTTCTCCCATTGCTCACGGAAGAATTAAAAATATCGATATGACAAAAGCCTTGAACATAAAGGGTGTGAAGACAATCCTTACAGCAAAGGATATTCCGGGTGAAAACCAAATAGGCGGAATAATAAAAGACGAAGAACTGCTCGCTGACAAAGAAGTACATTTTGTTGGTCAGCCGATTGCATTTGTTGTTGCAGATAATCAATTAATCGCACACGAAGCTGCTGACTTAATTGAATATGAATTTGAAAAACTGCCGGTAATTACAGATCCCCGAAAAGCTGCGGAAGCCGGTGAATTAATTCAGCCGCCGAGAACATTTAAACTGGGAAATACAGACGAAGCTTTTGCAAAATGCGATTTTGTTTTTGAAGGCAAGGTTGAATCGGGCGGACAGGAACATCTTTATTTAGAAACTCAAGGTGCTTTTGCTTATCCTGTGGAAGGCGGAGGAATAAAAATATTTTCTTCAACTCAAGGACCTACTGCTGTGCAGCGAGTTACAGCAAGAATTTTAGGAATTCCAATGCACAAGGTTGAAGTAGATGTACTTCGTATTGGCGGTGGCTTTGGAGGAAAAGAAGACCAGGCTTCTCCTTGGGCAGCACTCGCGGCTTTGGGTGCAAAAATATTAAACAAACCCGTTAAACTAATACTCCCCCGCCAACAAGATATGAAGATAACCGGAAAACGCCATCCGTACTCTTCGGATTTTAAAATCGGTTTGAATAAAGAGGGAAAAATTCTTGCTTATGAAGCAGCCTTTTATCAAAATGCAGGCGCTGCGGCAGACTTATCAACTGCGGTTTTGGAAAGAACACTTTTCCATTGCACAAATAGTTACTTTATTCCGAATGTAAAAGCAACTGCTTACTGCTGCAGAACAAACCTTCCACCCAATACTGCTTTTCGAGGTTTCGGCGGACCACAGGGAATGTTTGTAATAGAATCTGCAATTGCAAAAGCTGCGGAAAAAATGGGAATGAGTACGGTAGAAATTCAAAAGAAAAACTTACTGGACGAAGGAGATGAATTCCCTTACGGACAAAGAACCGAACACTGCAGAATAAGAAGATGCTTTAAAGAAGCTGAAGAGAAGTATAATTTTTTCGAAATTAAAAAAAGAGTTGATGATTTTAATTCAAGTAACAAATTGTTCAAGAAAGGCTTTGCTGTAATGCCTGTTACTTTTGGTATTTCATTTACGAGCACATTTATGAATCAGGCAAGTGCGCTTGTCCATATTTATACAGACGGAAGTATTTCCGTAAGTACTGCTGCGGTTGAAATGGGACAGGGAGTTAACGAAAAGATTCGTGCTGTTGCACAAAAAGTTTTTTCCGTAAACTCTGAAAGAATAAAAATAGAAACTACAAATACTACACGTGTTGCAAATACTTCACCCACGGCAGCAAGCAAAGCGGCAGATCTAAACGGATATGCAACTCAAAAAGCATGCGAAATTCTTTTGGAAAGATTAAAAAAAGTCGCAGCAAAAGAACTCAATATAGAACAACACAATAACATATCAATTCAACAAGAAATAATATTTAATAAAGATGAAAAAACAGATCTAACTTTTGATAAGCTTATTCAAATTGCTTATTTCAATCGTGTTTCACTTTCGGCACAGGCACACCATTCTACACCGCACATCCACTTTGATAAAACAAAAGAAAAGGGGAAGCCATTTGCATATCATTCTTTCGGCGTTGGGATTGTTGAAGCAACGGTAGATTGTATTAGAGGAACTTACCAAATTGATTCGGTTAAAGTTGTTCACGATTTTGGAAAAAGTCTTCATCCCGTTGTTGATAAAGGTCAGGCAGAGGGTGGAATTGTTCAGGGAATAGGATGGATGACAATGGAAGAAGTGCTTTACAATGAAGAGGGACAATTACTTACAAACGCACTATCTACTTATAAAATACCGGATATACATTTTTCACCGGATGATATACAAATTCATTTTTTGGAAGATGCCCCTAATCCTTATGGACCGTTTCAATCAAAAGCCATTGGCGAACCTCCGCTTATGTATGGAATAGGAGCTTACTTTGCAATTAGAAATGCAATGAAAATTTTCAAGCCGGAAAGCGACATAGAATTTAAAGCACCGATGACACCTGAAAGAGTTCTTTTGTCGCTTTATAAAAAAACTTTTGTTTTAAAACCTACCAATTAGTTATTTTTACATTTATGAAATTATTAATAAAAAAACTGAGCAAACTACAAAAAATTGATAGTTTGGATTTAATCAAAAATGAAATTGAATCACTGAAATCAAAAGCACTGAAATCAATAGGTAATTCTACTGATATTTTTATTACAAAAGAAAAACTGCTCTCCGATTTTGATCAAATACTTTCAACAAAAACTACAGCAAGAACCAAGTATTATATAAGCCGTTTGGAGAAAAGTCTTACTAAAATAAAAACAAACAAGATAAACGAAATAAATTTAAACAGATGGAAAGAATATGATGATATAATAACAGATAGTCTTTGGATAATTGGTAAACGTGATAAAACCGGTGCGCACAATGGTGCTTATTGGGGAAATTTCGTGCCTCAAATTCCCAATCAATTATTAAGAAGATTTACAAAAAAGAACGACTGGATTCTGGATACATTCCTCGGCAGCGGTACAACATTAATAGAATGTAAAAGATTGGGTAGAAACGGTATCGGTGTTGAATTGCTGTCAAATGTAGTTAAACTGGCAAAAGAAAATATCGACAGAGAAGATAATCCTTACAAAGTAAAAACGGAAATAATTAAAGGCGATAGCACAAAAATAGATTTTAAAAATGAGTTAAATAAAGCCGGTGTTAAAAATGTTCAGTTCATAATAATGCACCCACCGTATTGGGATATAATTAAATTCAGCAAAAACAAAAATGACCTTTCCAATTCAAAAACAATGGAGGGTTTTCTTAAAAGTTTCGGTAAAATAATTGATAACACTTATTCTCTTTTACAGAATGGTAGATATTTAGCAATTGTTATCGGAGATAAATATTCATCCGGTGAATGGATACCTTTGGGTTTTTACACAATGCAGGAAGTGATGAAGCGGGGCTATAAATTAAAATCTACTATCGTTAAAAATTTTGACGAGACAAAAGGAAAGATGAAACAAAAAGAATTGTGGAGATACCGTGCATTAGCAGGCGGCTTTTACATTTTTAAACATGAGTACATTTTTATATTTCAAAAGTAGAGACGTTATATCTTCCTTCGGCAGACAAGTATAACGTCAGTACAACAAATAAATGGATATTTCACTTACACAAATAGAAACAGAATTAAAAAAAAGATTACCATATCCATACAAATGGGGAAGAAAACAAAACAATAATTTTGATAAGCAAACAAACTTTATTTATTCAACTCAATTATTTGATTCTCTATTAACCGAAATTAAAAAACGGTTTGGCGATAGACAGAATTATGATGACTTATTTAATTACACAATAAACCGTTGGTATAATTTTTGGTCTGCCGTTGCAATGGAACAAATTTTTTGTTCTTTCCCTAATGTCAAACCGGCAATGAACAGCAGGGACAGACTAATTGATTTTTCCATTGATGGTACTTCATTCGACCACAAAACTTCTGTCTTCCCAAAGAATTATAATTTACCAATTAATGAAGCGATAAAAAAAACACCAGAGCTGATAAAATGGTTTTATAAAAATCAATCACAGCAGCAAAGAAAACATTTGAAGAATAGATTATTTATTGTTCTTTATTCCCGCGACAGCGAACATTGGAAATTAAAAGCAGAAATATCCTGGCTAAAAAAAATAATAGAACA
Source organism: Bacteroidota bacterium (assembly GCA_022567875.1). Lineage (GTDB taxonomy): Bacteria > Bacteroidota > Ignavibacteria > Ignavibacteriales > Ignavibacteriaceae. The sequence goes on from JADFGB010000004.1 coordinate 14,502, forward strand.
TTATATGATTGGATTTAACCCACACTTCCTGATGAAATTTTCATTCGAAAAAAATAAAGAAATAATTTCTGATATAATTTGGGCAGTTAGGAAATGAGCTATAAGAAGACCTCCGAAGTTTTCTTTATTAAAGCAGTAAATAAATTATAGAGTAAACAAATTTCTACCAGGTAACTTTGGAGGTTCTAAAAGATTGAAATGTATGCCTTTTGTATTTTAAAAAATTATTCCCTATCATTACTTTAATTTGTTTAACCATTTTTTTATAATTTTAAATCCTTTGTAACGCGAATCATCGTTTAATAGTGAATGTGTCCCGCCTTCAATACGAAAGTAAGATTTTTTTTTAGCCGGAATTAGTTTATATATTTCTTTCATATCTTCATCGGTTGATAAAAAATCTTCACTTCCATTTATAAATAAAACTGACTTGTTATAATTTTTAGAAAATTCTTCAATATGATCTTTAAGGTATTTAGTCTGAAGCAGAAAACTTATGCTAATTTCTTTTTGGGCATATATATCAGTAGAATCAACTCTATTAACAAATAATGAATCCTTTGATATATCTTCAGATTCTTGATCAATAAAAATTCTTTTGTTCGGATTAACAACATACCAGAAAAATAATTCAAACAACTTAAAAAAATTAGTATTGCCTGCACCAAAAGTTGTAGTAAGGCTTGTCAATATAGAGGAATCATATTTAGAGTTTTTATATTCTGAACCATACCAAAGAATTAATGAAGAACCGAGACTTTCACCCAACAATACAATTTTACGAGGGCTGTAATTATGATGAAGTAATTCTATTATTTGGTCTAACTCGTCTAAGTATGTACCAAAATTATCAATCCTTCCTCTATCACCTGTTGATCTACCAAAACCTTTCAAATCATACGCAAAAGTTGAAATGCTGTCCTCATTTAAAAATTTATTAAGATAATCGAAACTCTTGGTATGAGCGCCCATACCGTGGATGCAGACAACAATTGGTTTTGAATTTTGAAATATCTTTTGATTTAAATATAAGCGAGTATTATCGGCAAATATAATTGAGCTGTCGGAAATACTAATAATTTTATTTGATGTATCTTTAAGTTTTAGTGAATTAAGAAACAGACCGCAACCGGTTAGAGTGATAGAAAATACAATAATAATAAGGCGCATATTATCTCTGAAAAATATTATATTTATCCGAAGGATTCTGTGACCTAAAATATTTAATTAACACTACAAAGTTAAACAGCAATGCTAAACGAAAACGCAAACCCAAAAACTGCACAAAGCCCGCACCGTGTAAGTGGTCGGTTGGAAAAGCTGGTTATACACGTTTGTTAATTGACTAAAGATCGTCTTTTTACTTCTTTTCTTATTCTGCCTTTTAATTTATCTTTTTCTGTTTCAAGATTATATTTCATTTGAAGATTTAACCAAAACTTTTCAGAAAGTCCGAAATATTCTGATAACCTTAAGGCTGTATCTGTTGTAATGGACCTTTTGCCTAAAACAATTTCATTTATTCTTCTTGGTGGAACATTTATGTCTTTCGCTAAACGGTATTGAGATATTTCCATTGGATTTAGAAATTCTTCAAGCAAAATTTCTCCAGGGTGAATTGGTGCAATTTTATTACTCATAATATTTATCCTTTATGATAATCAATAATTTTTACTTCATAGGCACTATTATCAGTCCATCGAAAAATTATTCTCCATTTATTATTAATTCTAATACTATATTTTCCAGATAAATCGCCGGATAATTTTTCGGGTCTATTTCCCGGAGGTACTCTTAAATCATCAATTCTACCAACAGCATCAATTAAAAGCAATTTTCTGTATGCAACTTTTAGAATGGAATGAGGAAACTTTTTAACCTTTTGACGATTAAACAAATCTTCAGTGTATTTATCTGAAAAACTTTTAATCATAAAAAATATAATAACGTTTAGCGTTATTAAAGTCAAATAAATTATTACAAATTATTTTCCAAAATAAACGTTATAGAAAAGTGTGTTCTTTGCAAAATTATTTACAAATATATTTAATAGAATAATGTTACAAGCTATGCTTACTTTTTACACCAAATCCGAAAACTTGAAAAATACCACAATGAAAAACAGCTCCCCAGCAGGTAGTATGGAACCCAAAATTAAATCAGCAATTAATTTTATTGAGGGCAGGGGTAAAAAAGTCCGTATTACAAAAGCAGAATTATATTATGAAACATTAAAAGGCAATGCCGGAACGACCATCGTATATTCAAAATAAAACATCGTCTACAAAGCATTACAGAGAATTGCATAACGGTTTGGCTTTTCACCCGACTGCCGGACGAAGGAGGGCAGTCGCTTTGAGTTGCGGGTTATGTGCATTTTCATAATTCTAAATATTCTATCGTATGTATTTGTTCATAAGGAATTTTTTCATTGAAACCATCATAACAAGTATTTGAATAAATAGAATATTCATTTCCCTTTAAATGTTTATATAA
>JADFGB010000135.1 GCA_022567875.1 Bacteroidota bacterium
AGGAGACCAAGATGTTGGCAGCGGCTGTGATCCGTGCCCTGGAATATGGATAGAGTTAACCAGTGAAGATAGTCAAAATAGCTACAAAGTCCGGCTACTTCACCTTAAAAGGGATTCAATTCCAGATGAAATACAAATGGGTGTGATTGTTGAAACCGATCAGAAGCTAGCGGAAATGGGAAGTACTGGAACTTCCTCCGGTCCCCATCTCCATTATGAAATCTATGTTGATGGTGTTGCCGTTGATCCAAAAGATTATAATGTCTTTACGCCCCACCCATGAATTTAGAACGACTTCAGCAACTGTTAAGAACCTATTTTATCCCGGGAGTTTTTATATTTGTCGTTGTGGTTGTTGGCAGTTGGTTTTTCATATTTAGAGACAAACCAGCCGAAGAAAAATTCGGCAAACTCCCGATCGTTGAAATAAAATCTGTAGTCTGGGATCTGATAAAGATCAAAGCAAATACCAAATTACTTAAACTAGATAAGGCTCCCAAAACCTTACCTGTTTATTTGGTAGAACATAAAAGAAATATAAATTTAATTGCAGGATTGATAATGTTAACGATTTCGCTATATTATTTGATCTTTGTTTTTAACAATACCACTTGAATCTGTAAGTATTTTAGAAACAACATCTTTAGAGTATTCTAAATTTATGTCTCGTGTTTCTAAAAAGTTAACCATCAATTTGTTTTGTTCAATAAAAGAATGATAGAGAAACTTACCGGAATTATCTAAAAGAAAAGTTTCATTTTTATCCAAAGTTTCTTTAATTAAATTCAATAAATCATTAGCATTAATATTTATTATAATAATTCCATTTGGTTGTTCTGAAGATTGCCTAAGGTTTTTTATAGGTTTTTTATAATTAAGTGAATTAAAATTTTTCTCAAAAAAAACAGTTGTGGCATATCTGAAAACATATTTTGGGGGTGTTTCAATTTCACCGTGTTCTATGTTTAGGTCTATTGGGGAAATATAAATTTCCCCACGTGGGAGACGTATTGTCTCTTTAAAATAATATCTTTTTATTTTATTTTGAAGCTCTTTTTTGGGTACTGCATACACGTTTTCATTATTGTAATTTAGCCTAATTAATTCATTACCAAGATTATCTATATACCTAATTTGGTAATACGCTCTTTTGTTTTGCGAAAAAAATAAGAGATCATTAATTAATATATTTCTAAATTTTTCATATTTTTTCTCATTGCTCTTATCATTTTTTATAAACTCCTGAATACCATATGATTTACTTAGATATAATACATCATTTTGAATATCATTTAAATAATTCTCAATTTCTCTTGCTTTAGAAATAATAAAAGTTTTACGTTGTTTTAGAAAATTATTTTCTAACGATTCAGTAACTAAAACAGAACCGTAATATCCCAAAAACATAAGAGGTGTTATCGCAATACCTATAATTGCAACTAAAAGTTTTGTTCTTATACTGATAAACCGAAAAAATTTATTAATATTTAACATATTATTCTTATCAATATTTAATATATATTTTAAATTTTCTAGATTTTTAAAAGTAGAAAAGTTAAAATAAGTATTTTTATATACGTATTGAATCTTTTAATAAAGTGATAAAATGTAATATTTTTACATCACTATTATACTTCTTTGCACCGTACCTCAATTGAAGCAAACAACCCGGATTCCCTGTCAATACAATATCGGCATTTGTATTAATAATATTTTCCATTTTTTGATCTAAAAACAACATTGAGTCTTCCTGCCTTAAAATACTATAAATACCCGCACTTCCGCAGCACCGAGTTGAATCATTCAGTTCATCAAAATTTATTCCGGGTAAGCTATTAATTATTTCTCTCGGCTGATTGGACACGCCCTGTCCATGCACCAGGTGACAGGCATCGTGATATGTTACATGCTCATTCGTCTTTTTATAATTTAATTTGATATCTTTTTCTATTATAAATTCAGAAATATCTTTTACTTTTGAAGAAAACTTTTGGGCTTTTTCAGTATACTCAATATCATCACTTAATAAATCACCGTATTCTTTCATAAACGCCCCGCATCCTGCTGAATTTGAAATTAAATATTCATATCCTAAATTATCAAACAAATCAATATTATATTTTGCAAGTTCTTTTGCTGTATTCAATTCACCGTTGTGCGCGTGTAAAGCTCCGCAGCAATTTTGATTTTTAGGAGTGAAGATTTTACAACCGGATTTTTTTAGTACTTCTATTGTGTCAAGGTTAATCTCTGCAAAAGCAACATTCATTATACAGCCAACGTGAAAAGCAACATTATATTTTGGTTCATTTTCCGGTAAAGATATTTCATCAATCAAATCATCGCTTGCAACATCTGAAATTTGTGGAGACAATTCATCCATCAAAAATAATTTGGGGAAAATTGTCTTAAATAGATTTATCGAATGCAAAAATTTTCTCAACCAACTTTTTTGATAATAAAGAAGTATTCTTGAAAAAGACTTTAATTTTGTTGAAGAAGTTAAAACCTTATTCAGAAAATACTTTAGAATAATATTTTGAAATTTAAATTTGCTTCTCTTATTTAATATATCTTTTGTCTTTTGATGTAATTTGTCATATTCCACTCCTGCCGGACAAGCTGTTTCACAAGCACGGCAGCCCAAACAAAATGACATTTCGTCTTCAAATAATTTACCCAATGAAATCTCATTTTTTGCAAAAGCTTTTATAAGTCTGATTCTTCCTCTTGGTGAAGATCGTTCTAATTTTGTAATATCATAAGTGGGACAAACAGAGAGGCACATACCGCAATGGATGCATTGCGTCAGAAGATCATCACTTATCAAATCGGATAGATTTTCTTTTTGCCTATCCATTAAAAGGTTTAATCTTGTTTTTATTAAATTGTTAAAATACTTATGTACCCGAAGGGGGATTCGAACCCCCACCCGCAAACGCGGACTAGACCCTGAATCTAGCGTGTCTACCAATTTCACCATCCGGGCAATTTTTTCTACCAATCTGAACTATTTTTATCTTTTTCTTTCTTAATTTTATCGTCTTCAGGGTGTATTTCACACTTGCCAGGCATATCTTTAGAAATTATAATATCCGAAACAGTTTCCGGACATTTTGATGTTGCAATCTTGGGATCGCCTAAATCCATTGTTGTTTTGCAAAATGTTGCTCTTACAACACCCGGAGCTATATGAAAATATTTAATCGGAATATTCAATTCTTTATAAACCTTACCCATAAACTTTGACCAAATTGGCATGGCTGCAACAGCACCCTGACCGTAAGTATTTGTAAACTTGATTCTGTGGTCGTCAAATCCTACCCAAACTCCTGCAACAAGATTAGGTGTAAAACCGACATACCAGGCATCGGCATATTTTTGTGTTGTTCCTGTTTTACCAGCAGCAGGATAAGAAAAATATCTTCTAACTCCTCTTCCTGTTCCGCTTGTAACAACTGAATGTAGCATATTTGTTATAACAGAAGCGGTTTGTACAGAAATAGCCTCAGTATAAATAGGCATAAATTTATCAATCAAAATATTATTTCTATCTTCAATTTTTTTTATGGAGGTCGGTGAAACATGTACACCTTTATTCACAATAGTTCCATAGGCAGATGTCAACTCAAGGGGTGTTACTTCAGAAGTACCAAGTGCAATTGAAGGAACAGCTACAAGCCTGGATTTTATTCCCATTTTATTTGCAAATTTTACAACTTGATTGGGCGGTGCAATGTCGCTTGTAGTCATTCTTCCAGCAATTACATTAAAAGAGTGAGCAAGTGCAGATCTTAATGTAGTATATCCTCCGTATTCATTTTCAGAAAAATTGGAAGGCGACCAACCATGGAAATCAAACTTTTGATTAAGCAGTGTGAATGTAGGGTAATAGCCGTTACTGATTGCTACTGTATAAATAAACGGTTTCATAGCTGAACCGGGTTGTCTTCTAATTTCAGTAACATGATTTAATCCTCTACCGAATATTTGGTTTTCACCACCGACCATAGCTTTTATTTGTCCGTTGAAAGGATCGATTACAACAAAACCAACTTGTATTTTTGTTGCATCCTTTTTTACATTCTCAATAAAATTATTATCATACTTCATACAATTCTCAAAAGGCTGAGGCATAGCAGGTGTAGCACTAACAAGATTCATAAGAAATAATAAAAATAAAACCAAAACTAATTTTTTCATAATATTAAGTTTTAATTATGGTGTAAAGATATAAATTAAAACTGTATAAAAAAAATATATTAGTATTTATTTGTGTATTAAAATAATATTGTTTAGATTTGTACCATAATATTAAAACAAAACAAATGGCAACAGTAAAAAAACCGATAGACTTCCATACAGATATGGCTATCAACATTCAAACCTTAGCAACTTTAGAAAATAGAAGTTTCACAGGTCAAGTAAGACAATTAATAAACGAATCATTAACAACTAGAGAAGTTAAAGACTAAATTATGAAAGGAATAACTGACAAAAACTTAGAAATAATACTAGACAACTGTACAGAGTACTTTAGGGATGGTGTACAGTACATGGACTATGACGGATCAGACTTTATGCTAAACGTTACTGTAGATGATAGTAACAACCACGACTGCCATTTATTTGGTAAAGATGAAGAGATAACTTTAACAGACGAGCAGAAGGATAAAGTTATGAATAAGGCGTGGCACTTACTACAAGATGAGATTA
>JADFGB010000136.1 GCA_022567875.1 Bacteroidota bacterium
CGTTTTGGTGTTGAGCAAAGAGGAAAACTTTTAAAAAAAGGTAAGGTCCCTGATGTAATTGTAATGAGCGCAACTCCTATTCCGAGAACTTTAACAATGACTGTTTATGCTGATTTGGATGTTTCTTTAATTAAAGAATTGCCCAGAGGAAGAAAAAAAATAAAAACAGTTTTACGCAACGGTTCAAACCTTCCGGATATTTACAAATACATTGTTGATAAAGCAAAAGAAGGTATTCAATCTTTTATAGTTTATCCTCTTGTTGAGGACTCGGAAAAATTAGACTTAAAATCTGCGGAAACATATTACAATAATTTAACAAATACTTTCTTTAATAATATAAAAGTTGGATTATTACACGGGAGAATGAGTTGGCTGGAAAAAGAAAATATAATGCTTCAATTTAAAGCACATAAATTTAATGTTTTAATCTCAACTACAGTAATTGAAGTTGGTATTGATATTCCTAATGCAAATATTATTTTAATAAATGATGCTCATCGTTTTGGTCTTTCGCAGCTTCATCAATTAAGAGGAAGAGTAGGAAGAAGTGAAAAACAAGCTTATTGTATTTTAGTTACCGATGATAAAAATATAAAATATAATTTAAAAAAAGATATTAGTATAGAATATTTATCAACAGTTCAATTAAACATGTATAAATCTTCTATAAGATTAAATTCTATGGTTAAATATTCCGATGGTTTTAAACTGGCAGAAATTGATTTAAAACTTCGCGGCCCCGGAGATATTTTCGGAACAAAGCAAAGCGGTTTACCGGATTTAATATTTGTTGATATTGTTAATGATACTGATATTATTGAGGATGCTAAGCATATAGCATTTAAATTAATTAAGGATGACATTAAATTAGAAAAAGAAAAAAACAATATTATCCGTCAACAATTAAAAAACAATTACTCTTCACATTTCTTCTATTCAAAAATAGCTTGATTATTTTTTTAATTAAAAATTAATTAATAATATTTTTTTATTGACTTAATACTTTTATTAATTATATTTATTAAAAAAATTTTAAAGGATATTTATTTTTTCTTCATTGTATAAAAATAAATTAAATGTTGGCTTAACTTTCAATGTTAAGCCTGATGATGATGTGTTATCCCAAGAGTTTTTTGCTCCATCAACTACCACCGATGTGCAAACACAAACTTCCATGGATACTTATGCTGAATGGGATTCTTGGGAAACAATAGATGCATTAACACAAGCACTGGAATTATATAATAACGTTATTTTAATTGAAGGAAACGAAGACGCTTACATTAAATTAAAAGAAACAAAACCTGATATTATATTTAATGTTACTGAAGGTATTAATGGTATAAGCAGAGAAGCACAAATACCGGCTATGTTAGATTTATTAAATATCCCTTACACAGGCTCCGACCCGTTAACTCTTTCAACTTGCTTGGATAAATCACGAACAAAAGAAATTTTATCTTATCACAAAATTCCAAATTCTAAATTCACAACCGCAAATAATATTGATCAATTAAATTTAGGGGACCTCCGTTTTCCTTTAATTGTAAAACCCGTTTCCGAAGGTTCGAGTAAAGGGATTTATTCTTCTTCTTTTGTTTCAAACAAAAATGAATTATTTAATGAAGTTAAAAGAGTCACCGAGAATTATAATCAAACAGCGCTTATTGAAGAATATCTTCCTGGAAGAGAGTTTACCGTATCATTACTTGGTAACGATGATGAAATTATAATTCTTCCGATAGTTGAATTAAATTATGAAGATTTTCCAAAAGATTTAGCACACATATATTCTTATGAGGCAAAATGGTTGATTGACACTAAAGATAATCCGCTTAAAGCATTTACTTGTCCGGCAAAAATTTCGCATTCATTAGAGCAAATAATAAGAAGAACGGCTTTGCAAACTTTTAATGTTTTAAATTGCAAAGATTGGGGTAGAATTGATTTAAGATTGGATACAGACGGAATACCTAACGTAATAGAAATAAATCCGTTACCCGGAATACTTCCCGATCCAAGAGAAAACTCAAGCTTTCCTAAAGCGGCACTCGCTTACGGTCTAACCTATAATGAAATGATTAATAAAGTATTATATTTTTCAGTCAAAAGACATGGATTGGTTTGAAACAAAATAAAAAAATACTAATTGCCTACAATGCTCCTGTAAGTATTTATACTATTTATACAGGTAAACCCGGTGCAATTGATACTGATAAGAAAGACCTTTCTGAAAAAGGTTTTGTTGCAGAGATTGAGTATATAAAATCTTCACTTAGCAAATATTACAATGTTGTTGAAACCCTTGCTATTACTAAAGATATTGAATCTACAATATATAAAATTGATGAATTTAAACCAGACGTGATCTATAATTTTGTAGAATCAATAGAAGGAATTGCAAGCTATGAATATTGTGTAGCAGGTATATATGAATTACTCGGTTATGAATATACAGGCAGCACACCGCAAACTTTAGGAAATTGTTTAAACAAATCAATAACAAAAAACATTCTACGTGCTTTTAATATAAACACACCTAAATCAATAATTATTTCCAATACTAATGATTTAAAAGATTGTGAATTATTAATAGATTTTCCTGTTATAATCAAACTGCTAAAAGAAGATGCAAGTATAGGTATATCTGAGTACTCAGTTGTTAATAATTTTAAAATGTTAAATAAACAAATTGAGTTTTTATTAAACACTTATAAAAGTGAAATAATAATTGAAGAATACATTGAGGGAAGAGAATTAAATGTTGCCGTGTTGGGTAATAATCTTCTACCAATATCGGAAATATCATTTAAAGGGTTACCGGAAGATTTACCTAATATTGTAACCTACGAAAGCAAATGGATTGACGATAGTGTTTATTACAAAAATACAAAATCTATTTGTCCTGCAAAACTTAATGAACAATTAATGAAATTAGTAGAAGATACTGCTATAAAATCAATAAATGCTCTAAATTGTAGAGACTATGCAAGAGTTGATATTAGATTAAGTAAAGATAATATACCTTATGTTATTGAGATAAATCCTAATCCTGATATTTCGATTGACTCTGGTTTTAGCAGAGCAGCAAAATTTCATGGTTTAACACACGAAAAGTTACTTTATGAAATTTCAGAATTTGCTCTTAATAGATCAATAAATGATACGCAATATAAAGCAGTCTGATAAAAACGTTTTAGAAGAAATGTTGAATAACATCCCTACTTTTACGGGAGATGAAGTAAGCGTTGCAATGGAGCTAATAAATATAGCTGTTACTATTACAGAACAAACTGATTATAATATTTTTGTTTACGAAGAAAAAAACAATATTCTCGGTTATCATTGCACAGGCAAAAGGTCTTTGACAGATGCTGTTTACGATTTATACTGGATTGTAGTAGATATAAATTATCAGGGCAAAGGAATAGGCAAAAAATTATTACAACATGCTCTTAATTTTGTCAATGAACAAAAAGGAAGATGGTTATTAATTGAAACTTCTTCGATGGATAATTATCAAAAGACAAGAAATTTTTATACGCAAAATAATTTTGAAGAAATTTCAAAAATTCAAGACTTTTACAAAGTTAATGATGATCTAATTATTTACGGTAAAAAATTTAATAACATTTAAGGATAAATTATGGAACTGTGGCAGCAAATGATACGAGACAGTATTCATACTGTTGATGAACTTGTAGAAAAATTTGGTTTAGACAAAAATATTGCTGAAAACTTGGATGAATTTTTTCAAGCTAGAATAAATCCTTATTATGCAAGTCTTATAAGATACCCTGGTGATCCTATATGGCTGCAATGTGTTCCGGACAAAAAAGAACTCGAAGACTTTGATGCCAAAGAAGATCCATTAATGGAAGACTTTATGAGTCCGGTTCCAAATATTACACATCGTTATCCAGATAGAGCTTTGTTTCTTGTGACCAGCCAATGTGGAATGTACTGCCGTTTTTGCACAAGAAAAAGAAAAGTTGGAGATTATAAAAAAATTTCAATGAAGGATTTAGAAAGTGCATTTAATTATTTAGAAGAGCACACAGAAATTAGAGATGTAATATTATCGGGAGGCGATCCTTTAATGTTAACCGATACTATGTTTGAAAAAATTCTTATCAGATTACGTAACATCCCTCACATTGAAATAATAAGAATTGGGACAAAGATGCCGTGTGTTTTGCCGCAAAGAATTACTGATAATCTTTGTGAAATCATAAAAAAATATCATCCGATTTACGTTAACACTCACTTTAATCATCCTTGGGAAATAACACCCGAAAGCACCGAAGCCTGTGAAAAATTAGCAAACGCAGGATGTCCGGTCGGCAATCAAATGGTAATAATGAAAGGTGTAAATGATAATCCGGAGGTTGTAAAAGAGTTGATGCTGAAATTGTTAAAGATAAGAGTCAGACCCTATTATATGTTTATGGCAGATGAGACAAAAGGAGCAAATCATTTTAGAACATCAATTGAAACTGGGTTAAATATTTATGAACATTTACGCGGACATATAAGCGGTTTGGGTGTTCCCCATTTTGTTATTGATGCTCCAGGCGGAGGCGGTAAAGTCCCTATTATTCCAAATTATACTCTTCACCATGATGAAGAAAAAATAATTTTACGTAATTATAAAAATGAAATATTTTTTTATAAAAATTCTAAAGATGAAAATAACCCAGG
>JADFGB010000005.1 GCA_022567875.1 Bacteroidota bacterium
ATTAACTTCAGATAAATATGAAAATTTATTAAATGATTAATTTTCATATAAAAAAAATCAAAGCAATTAATATTATTTATTTAATTATTATTTCTTTAAATTTATAAGATTATTTCTAATCTTTTATAAATGTAAAGGAAATTTATGAGCGAAGTTTACAGAAGAGTTGTAATAACAGGAATGGGCGTAGTTACTCCTATAGGGTTAACTATTAATGATTTTTGGCAAGCAATGATGGAAGGCAAAAGTGGTGCTGATGTAATTACAAAATTTGATGCCTCAAGATTTAAAACAAGATTTGCTTGTGAATTAAAAGATTTTGACCCTACTAATTATGCAGATAGGAAATCAAGCAGAAGACAAGACTCTTATACTCATTATGCGTTCGCTTCAAGTAAAATGGCTGTAGAAGACAGTGGATTGGACATAGAAAATTTAACCGAAGAAGAAAAATCTAAAATTGGCGTTGTTTTTGGAAGCGGTATTGGAGGTATTGATACTTTTTATAAACAATCGATTATAAATCACGAACAAGGTCCTGATAGAATTTCACCCTTCTTCATCCCTATGCTGATACCGGATATAGCTGCAGGTTCATTGTCAATTCATTATGGTTTCACAGGACCCAATTATTGTATAGTTTCCGCTTGTGCTACAGCAAATAATAATATGATTGACAGTTATATGCTAATTAGACAAGGTATTGCTGATGTAATGCTTACAGGCGGTTCTGATTCTGCTGTTAATGAAATGGGAATTGGAGGATTTAACGCATCTAGAGCACTATCTGTTCGTAATGATTCGCCGCAAACTGCTAGCAGGCCTTTCGATGCAAACCGTGACGGATTTGTTCTTGGTGAGGGTGCAGGTGCATTAATTCTTGAAGAATTAGAACACGCAAAAAAAAGAGGGGTAGATATTTATGCTGAAATTATTGGTATCGGACTTTCTGCCGATGCCTACCACATTACTGCTCCACACCCGGATGGATTAGGTGCAATTAAATCAATGAAATTAGCAGTTGAAAACTCCGGAATCAATTTAGAAGATGTTGATTATATTAATATGCATGGTACTTCAACACCTTTAGGTGATATTGCAGAAACAAAAGCTATCAAAAAAGTTTTTGGCGATCATGCATATAAAATGAATGTATCTTCAACAAAAAGTATGACAGGGCATCTGCTTGGTGCAGCCGGTGCAGTGGAGGGTATAGCTTCAATTTTAGCTATTAATAATAATATAATACCCCCAACAATAAATTTTGAAACACCCGACCCGGAATGTGACTTAAATTATACTTTTAATAAGCCTCAAGAGAAGCAGGTTAATATTGCAATGAGCAATGCTTTTGGTTTTGGCGGACATAACACTACCGTTGTTTTCAAAAAATTTGAAGATTAAAATATTTTTTAGAGGCACTATCATTTAAAATGATGTCATCTTAATTACAAAATATTACAACCACCTATCATTTATATAATGAATTTTTCCCTTCTTTCAATTAGATTAAATTTATCTTTTCTATATTAATTTTTCAAGGATTGTAAAATGAAATCATTTAAATTCATTTTAACCACAATTTTGTTTTTATTAGTAAGTTTAACTTTAGCGGCAAAAACAAAAACTGTTACTTACAAATCGCAAGACGGTTTATTAATTACTGCAAATCTATATTTAACACACAAAATAAATGCACCATTTATTATACTATTTCACCAAGCAGGCTGGAGCAGAGGCGAATATAAAGAAACTGCACCGACACTAAACAAGCTTGGTTTCAACTGTTTGACTGTTGATTTACGTTCGGGAGGTAAAGTAAACGGAGTTATTAATCAAACACACAAACGCGCAGAAGAACAAAAAAAAAGGACAAACTATATTGATGCAATTCAGGATATGGAAGCATCAATTAAATATGCCAAAAATAATTACTCTAAAGGTAAATTGATTATCTGGGGAAGTTCATACTCATCAGCGCTTGTTTTAGTTGTCGGAAGTAAAAATAAAAAAAACGTTGACGGGATTCTTTCATTCTCACCTGGAGAGTATTTTGAAAAGTTGGGTAAAAGCAGCACCTATATAACTGAAAATGCAAAAAATATTACTCAACCGGTATTTATAACATCAGCAAAAAGAGAACATAGTCTTTGGAAAAATATTTTTGCTGCAATTCTTTCAAAGGATAAGACTTTTTTTCTTCCGAAATCAGAGGGTAATCATGGTTCTCGTGTACTTTGGTCAAAGTTCAAGTATAGTAAAGAATATTGGGAAGCTGTAAAATCTTTTTTAAGTAAATATTCAAAAACAAAATAAATAGGAATGAAAAAATGAAAAAGCCATATTTTTTATCATCACTAATATTCATTATAGTCATTCTAAACGGATGCACAAAACAGAAAATTGATACGAATCAAATTGTAAATAATGCTATTCAAATCCACGGTGGTGAATTATTCAAATCTTCAAAAATATCATTTGATTTCAGGGACAAACACTATACTGCAAAAAGACAAAAAGGTATTTTTGAATTTACCAGGGAATTCACTGATTCGAACGGAAAAAAAATTAAAGATATATTAGATAATAATTCATTCGTTCGATCAATAAATAATAAAGTAGTTGAACTTACGAATGAAAGGAAAAATGCTTTTTCAAATTCAGTTAACAGCGTTATTTATTTTGCACTATTACCTTATGGGTTGAATGATAAATCAGTACATAAGGAACTATTGGGTGAAGTAAAGGTTGAAGGAAAAAATTATTACAAGATAAAAGTTACTTTTTCATTGGACGGAGGCGGTAAAGATTTTAACGATGTATTTATATATTGGATAAATAAAGAAAAATACACAATGGACTATTTTGCTTATCTTTATCACGTTAACGACGGAGGTACAAGATTCAGGAAAGCTATAAATAAAAGAAATGTAAACGGTATAATTTTTTCTGATTATTTGAATTTCGGAAATGAAGATTTGAATTATAATATTGAAAATTATGATAAGGATTTTGAAAATGGAAACTTAAAACTGATATCCGAAATTAACTTAAAAAACATTTCCATTGAAAAATTATAAATCAATATGATATTAAAATGAAAAATTATTTTTCTCACATTGAATGCAGCAATTGTAAAAAAATATTTGACCCAAACCAAATATTAAATTTATGCGATGAGTGCGGTAAACCCCTGCTCGCAAAATATGATTTAGAATCCGCTTCAAAAGATTTGGATAAATCATATTTACTAACTCAGCCTGAAAATATTTGGCGATACTCACCACTGCTACCGGTTAAGAATAAAATTTTCAAATTATACTTAGGCGAAGGTTTCACTCCACTTTTTAAAGCTGAAAGACTTGGGAAGGAAGTAAACCATTCCAAATTATATATTAAAGATGAAGGGCTTAATCCAACAACTTCTTTTAAAGCAAGGGGATTGGCAATGGCGGTTTCCCGCGCTTTTGAATTAGGAATAAAAGATATTTCTATTCCATCAGCTGGCAATGCCGCCGGTGCAATGAGCAGTTATGCGGCACTTGCGGGAATAAAAGCTCACGTTTTTATGCCGAAAGATGTTCCCCAACCCTTTATTGCAGAATGTAAGGCTCTCGGCGCAGAAGTAACTTTGATTGACGGCTTAATTACTGATTGCGGGAAAGCCGCTGCAGAAGGTGTTAAAAATCTTGGATGGTTCGATATTTCAACGTTAAAAGAACCTTACAGAATTGAGGGTAAAAAAACTATGGGCTATGAGATAGCAGAGCAAATGAATTGGAAATTACCGGATGTAATTATATATCCTACAGGCGGCGGTACGGGACTAATCGGAATGTGGAAAGCATTTGACGAAATGGAAAAACTTGGCTGGATAGACAGCAATAGACCGAGAATGGTAAGCGTTCAATCCGAAGGATGTGCACCCATAATAAAAGCTTTTACCGAAGGTACAAAACACGCAGAGTACTGGCAGAATGCCTCAACTATTGCAAGCGGTTTAAGAGTGCCTGCAGCAATCGGTGATTTTTTAATTTTAGATGCAATTAGAGAAAGTAACGGAACTGCAATTGCAGTTTCGGATAAAGACATTATGGATTGTACAAATTTAATAGGCAGAACTCAGGGTATATTCCCCGCCCCGGAAGGAGGAGCTACACTTGCAGCTTTTAATATTCTATACAAAAAAGGCTGGATTAAAGAAGACGAAAGTGTGGTCTTATTCAATACGGGAAGCGGACATAAGTATTTTAATTTGTGGGATTGATAAATAAAAAATATTATTCACTCTTCTTTTTCCTTTTCAAAAAGCGCATCGGGTAAATCTGTATTTATTTTATAATTGCTGTATGTTAAAGTTACTTTCCCTTTAATACCGGAAACACGTTTGCGTCTATTTCTTCTATTTGAATTTTCATTTGTATCTTTTGGCAAATCCATTTTATCAAGATTAAAAGAAAAAATTATTTTGGATGGTAATGGATATTCCATCTTTTCGTCATAACTAAAATCAACATTAAAAGTACCACTTGACTTTGTTGTTGATTCTAATTTTCTAACAACTTTTTTAACCTGATCTACCCAAATTGTTGTAAGCAAAACCTCGCTATCTTCGTTGAGAGGGATTATCTTAATTACAGAAAGTTCCATTCCGTCAATATTTTCTTTTCTTGCAAATATTAGAGTATGTTTTCCACTTAAAAATGAAACTGGAGAAAAATTAACACCTTGTTTGGGTATCATCGCAAATGAGTTTGTTTTGATGTGTGTTTTATCGGGTTGTTTAAAAGAAAATACTGCTTTCATCACCGGCATTTTTAGCATACTGGCATTTACTTTAATTGTTACATCTGCTTGATAATCCTTTACGCGTTCAAACTCGATCTTCAAGTTTTCAATAATTTCATTCGGATTATTACTTTGTGCAGTAACTAAAGAATAGGAAATAGTCAGTAAAAATAAAGTTACCGAAAATATTTTATTTGATGAAAATCTACTATATATTTTACTCATGTTAGAATATCCTTCTTTTCAAAAATGTATGCAGTAATACCAAACAATATCAAAATATGTCCTAACAGGACCGAAAGAGATTTAATTATTTCTACAAAATTTAGAGAGTCATCAAAAAATAATCTCCAGGAAAAAAAATAATTAGTAAATAAATAGGGCTTTATAGTTTGGAAAAAATCTATTGGTATAGCAGATATAATTGCAAAAACAATAATTATTGCCATTGCAGTAACAATTGGACCTATAGCATTTTCAACAAGTGAAGAAAAGAAAAATGCCAAAGCTGCAACAGTACACATACTTAATCCTGCCATTAAATATGCTAAAATAAATCTCCAGATTATATCATCTTTTGCAAAAATTATTAATCCGTTTTGCAGAACGATTAGTTCGCCTGTTCCGAATAATATTATCCCTACAACAAAACTTAAAATTGCAAGCCAAAATATTAACATATAACTGTAAATAAGACTTGTTAAAAATTTTGATAATACTACTTGAAATCTTGAGACGGGACGTGTTAATAAAATTCTATATGTTCCTGCCGTTGCTTCCCCCGCTAACAAATCACCGGCAACTAAGACAATTAAAAAAGGTATATTAATTATTATACTATTTAATATCATATAAGAAACAAAATATCCGTTCAGCAGATTACCAACCATAATAAAGGAATCTGACAATTGCCCGGTAAGTCCGCTTGTTACATCTCTTCCGCTGATTGATATAGCTAATTGAATAAGCAAAACTAAAAGAGCAACTGCAATAAAGCCTATATAGGTTCTCCACTTCTTAAATATTTTGAATAATTCTATGTTAATTAAAGTAGTCATCTATATACTCTTTTCCGTAATATTAAGGAAATATTCTTCTAACGAACGAGTAGGAATTACAGCGCTAACTGCAACGTTATTTTCAACAAAAAGTTTATTTAAAGAAGATATATCTTCAGGTTCCAAAATAAATACAATTTTGTTGTCTATAGATGAATATATTTTATCTTGCCATACAGTGCCTTCTAATATTTTTCTGGCAGAGTTATTGTCGTCAACTTCAAATGTAACTTTTAATTTATTTTTATTTAATAATTCACTAACCTTTCCTTCAACCACTTCCTTTCCTTTATCCAATATTATCATTCTGTTTGCTATAATTTCAATTTCTGATAAAATATGTGAAGAAAGAAAAATTGTTTTCCCTTTTTCTCTACTGAGTAGTACTAACAAATCTCTAATTTCTTTCATCCCTTGAGGATCAAGTCCGGTAGTTGGCTCATCTAAAATAATTAAATCAGGATCGTGTAGAAGCGCCTGTGCAATCCCAAGTCTTTGTTTCATTCCGTGAGAAAATGTTTTTACCTTACTTTTATATCTTTTCTCAAGTCCCACAAGTTCAAGTATTTCCATAATTTTTTTTCGAGAGACTTCTCCCATACTTAATCTGCCGAGAATGGATAAATTTTTATACGCAGTAAGATTTTTATAAAAGTCGGGTTTTTCTACAATTGCTCCAACCTTTTTTAGAATATACTTTCTATCTGAAAGAAGAGATTTGCCAAATATTTTTATTGTACCCGAAGTGGGTGAGATTAGTGAAAGCATCATTCTTATAGTTGTGCTTTTCCCAGCACCGTTTGGTCCTAGGAATCCGAATACATCACCCTTGTAAACCGTTAAATCTAAATCATTTACGGCAATAAGATTTTTAAATTTCTTAGTTAAACCGAGAATTTCAATTACTTTTTCTTCGTTCAAAAATTTCCTAATATCATTTAATAATAAAAATGTAATTTATAAAATATAGATTTAATCTTTTTAGTTTACAAAATTATTTTATAAGAGGGCATTTTTGATGATAATCCTACATCTTTGATGATTGAAGAAAATATATAAAATATATTTAAAATAATATTTGAATTTGTCAAAAAATATCTCGAAGTTAGATATCAATTCATAGCCCTTCGGACAAGAATTATTAAGTGTTGTTTTCAATTTCTGTTTGAATATTTATAGATTCAAACTCAATAATTTTTTTTAGCATTCTTAATGAAAAAATATTATAAGTCAATATACCTTTTCAACAAAATATTTTTAATATTACTTTCCCAATTCATTAATACAAAGACCAAGTTTACGGAGTATAAATATGCACATTGATAGATTTTTTACTCAGGCAGGAAAAGATCCTTTTTCATCTATAGAGTTTGTAAAAAGAACATCTGAAATTAAAAACCCAAACGGAACTATAGTTTTCCGTATGGAAAATGTTATGGTACCGTCAACTTGGTCACAAGTAGCTACTGATATTATTGCGCAAAAATATTTTAGAAAAGCAGGTATACCAAAATTAATAAAGAAAAATAAAGAAAAAGGTATTCCCAATTGGCTGCAACCTTCAACTGCGTATTTGCTAAAAATTGGTCAACTTCCTGAAGACGAAAGATTTTCAACTGAAAATGATGCTCGTCAAGTTTTCCACAGATTAGCCGGCTGTTGGACGTACTGGGGATGGAAAGGAGGATATTTTGATATAGAAGAAGATGCCAAAGCTTTTTATGACGAACTGATGTTTATGTTAGCCAAACAATTTGCTGCACCCAACAGTCCGCAATGGTTTAATACAGGACTGAACTGGGCTTACGGTATTTCAGGTCCTGCTCAGGGCCACTATTATGTTGATTATAAAACCGGCAAACTTACTGCATCAACTGATGCTTATACACATCCGCAACCTCACGCGTGTTTTATTCAATCCATTAAAGATGACCTTGTAAATGAAGGCGGTATAATGGATTTATGGGTACGTGAAGCAAGACTTTTTAAATATGGCTCCGGAACAGGTTCAAATTTTTCCGGCATAAGAGGAAAAGAAGAGCCATTAAGCGGTGGAGGTAAATCATCTGGTTTGATGTCTTTTTTGAAAATTGGTGACAGATCTGCCGGCGCAATAAAATCAGGCGGTACAACAAGAAGAGCAGCAAAAATGGTCACTGTAGATTTAGATCATCCTGATATAGAAGAGTATATAAACTGGAAAGTAATTGAAGAACAGAAAGTTGCTTCAATGGTTACAGGCTCAAAACTTTGTAATTACCACCTTAATGAAATAATGCAAGCTTGTTATGCAGAACATCCTGAAAATGACCGCTTTAACAAAATGGTAAAC
Organism: Bacteroidota bacterium; assembly: GCA_022567875.1. Classification (GTDB taxonomy): domain Bacteria; phylum Bacteroidota; class Ignavibacteria; order Ignavibacteriales; family Ignavibacteriaceae. The sequence goes on from JADFGB010000005.1 coordinate 8,179, forward strand.
CAGAAATTAAAAGCAGCTGTGTTAGAAGCAAGAAAAGTTTTTATCCCAAAAAATTATATTGAAAGAGTAATCCAATTAGCAAAACTCGGTTTTAAGTCTATAGAATTTCCGGTTTATAATATAGATTGGACATCTGAAGCTTATTTAACTGTTGCAGGACAGAATTCAAATAACTCAATAAGAGTTACCAACAAATTTATGACTGCTGTTTTAAAGGACAGCGACTGGGAACTTTATTGGAGAGTTGAAAAAAGAAAAGCAAAAGAAGAAAATAGAAAACCCGAAGCTTGTAAAACATTGAAAGCTACAGAACTTTGGGACCAAATTGCTTATGCGGCGTGGTCTTCTGCTGACCCAGGTATTCAATATCATACTACAATAAATGAATGGCATACCTGTCCCGAAGGTGGGGAAATAAAAGCTTCAAATCCATGCAGCGAGTATATGTTTTTGGATGACACTGCTTGTAACCTCGCTTCATTGAACATTGTAAAGTTCTATAATTATGAAACTCATGAATTTAATATTCCAGAATTTAGGCATGCAACAAATATATGGACGATAGTACTTGAAATTAGTGTTCTTATGGCTCAATTCCCAAGCAAAGAAATTGCTCAATTAAGTTATAATTACAGAACTTTAGGTTTGGGTTATGCTAACCTGGGTTCTCTACTTATGGTTAAAGGTATACCTTATGATAGTAACGAAGCATTTGCTATTTGCGGAGCTATTACCTCAATTATGCATATGACTGCTTATGCAACATCTGCAAAAATAGCAAAAGACCTTGGTACTTTTACTAAGTATGAAGAAAATAAAAAACACATACTCAGAGTTATAAGAAATCACAGAAGAGCTGCATACAACGTACCTAAAGAAGAATATGAGAAACTTAGTATTTTCCCAATGGGCATAAATCCAAACTACTGCCCTTCTGATTTATTAAAAGCCGCAAGAGAAGATGCTGACAAAGCTTTAGAACTTGGTAATAATTATGGTTTTAGAAATGCCCAGGTTACTGTAATTGCTCCTACCGGAACCATAGGATTGGTAATGGATTGTGATACAACAGGTGTTGAACCGGATTTTGCACTTGTCAAGTTCAAAAAACTTGCCGGAGGTGGTTATTTTAAAATAATAAATCAATCTATTCCACCTGCCCTAAAAATATTGGGATATAATCAAGATCAAATTAATGAAATTGTAAAGTATGCAAAGGGTACAGGAAGCATTGAAGGATGTCCTTATATAAATCCTGAGACATTAAAAGCAAAAGGATTTACAGATATTATATTAAGTAAAATTGAAAAGTCTTTACCTTCTTCGTTTGATTTAAGTTTTGCTTTTAATTCTTTTACTGTTGGTAAAACATTTATGATTGAAACATTGGGTCTTGATAAGGAAAAAATTGAAAATTACAATTTTAATCTTTTAACAACTTTAGGTTTTTCAAAACAAGAAATCGCATCTGCTAATGATTATGTATGCGGAACAATGACTATAGAAGGAGCACCTTTCTTAAATACAAAACATTATCCTATTTTTGATTGCGCTAATAAATGCGGTAAAAAAGGAACCAGATTTATACGTTCAAGTGCACATATAAAAATGATGGCAGCAGCACAACCCTTTATTTCGGGTGCGATATCAAAAACAATTAACCTGCCTAATAGTGCAACGGTTGATGATATTAAAAAAGCTTATATGGAATCCTGGAAAATAGGAATTAAAGCAAATGCTCTTTACAGGGACGGCTCAAAACTTTCCCAACCATTAAACACAATAAGTGATGAAGAATTAGAAGAGCTACTCGAAGATAAAGAGAACAACGATATTGTAAAATATGCTGAAAAAATTATGTACCGTTATATAGCCAAAAGAAAAAAATTACCGGACAGGCGTACCGGCTACACTCAAAAAGCTAAAATAAATGGACAATCAATTTTCATAAGAACAGGCGAATATGATAATGAACAAATCGGTGAAATTTTTATTGATATGCATCGTGAAGGCGCAGCTTTCAGAAGCTTGTTAAACTGCTTTGCAATTTCAATATCTTTGGGCTTACAACACGGTGTTCCTCTTGATGAATTTGTTGACGCTTTTGTATTTACTCGTTTTGAACCAAGCGGTATGGTAACAGGAAACGCAAAGATAAAGATGACAACTTCTGTTATTGATTATATTTTCAGGGAATTGGCTGTAACATATCTCGGTAGAGATGACTTAGCACACGTATCCCCCCACGAAATTGATCAAAAAGTTTCTCCTGGTATTGTACAAAATCTGGATGATGATAATGGAAGCACTAATCTTAAAATTCCAAAGAAAGTTATACTGGACATGGAAGGAACATCACCTAAAGAACATATCAGTGAAAGCAACATAAATTTATTCGATCAATCAGAAACTTCTGCATTAATTACAAAAGTTCAAACAGCAATAGAACAAGGATATACAGGTGATATTTGTACAGAGTGCCAAAGCATTACAATGGTTAGGAACGGTACTTGTTTAAAATGTATGACTTGCGGCTCAACTTCAGGTTGCAGTTGATATCAAATAAAAAAAGAATAATTAAGAATTAGTAAATTTTAAAATTTACTAATTCTTCTTCCTCCCATATAACGACCTGAATAATAAGAAGATGTTATAGAAGAAATTGTTACTCCCTTAGATGAACTTGCGTGGGCAAATAGGTTGTCACCTAAATAAATTCCTACGTGACCGGGTTTAACAGTTCTTCTAGTATCAAAAAATACAAGGTCACCAAATTTTAATTCTTTTTTCTCATTAATGTCTTTACCCTCTTTATATTGTTCTCTTGCTGTTCTATTTAGTCTAACAGAAATGGCGTTTTTAAACATAGTTTGAGTAAAAGCTGAACAGTCAATTCCATTCTTGGAATTACCTCCAAATTTATAAGGGGTATTCATATATCTGATTATCTCCATCAGCATTACTTCTTTTGATTTTAAACTCCCTGAAGATTTATTAATAGGAGTTTTAATCTTTGTAAAAAGAAAATCAATATCTACTTTTGTGTCGTCAGCCGGTGCAATATCAGGATCATCGGAAGTAAATCTGATATTACTTTTTGTGTTTTTTTCTTTGGGGTTGTTTTTATTATATCTTGAAGAATTAGAACTGGCAGCACACCCAGAATACAAGAATAAACTTACCAAACAAAAAGAAAATAGTAAGAAGAATTTGTACTTCTTATTTTTACCCCAGGTAAATTCTAAGATTTTTACTTCTTGATGCATGTCTTAGTCTGCGAATAGCTTTTTCTTTTATTTGTCTTACTCTTTCCCTGGTTAAATTAAATCTTTCCCCAATCTCTTCCAAAGTTAAAGAGTGCTCCTTCTTTAGCCCATAATAAAGTTTTATTACTTCTGTCTCACGTTCAGATAAACTGGATAAAGCTCTTTCAATTTCTGATTTTAAAGATTCATTCATTAGAGAATCATCAGGTTCCGGTTGATGCTCATTTTCAATTACATCAAGAAGACTGTTATTTTCACCATGTACAAAGGGTGCATCAACTGAAATATGACGTCCTGATATTTTTAAATTATCCGAAATTTCACCTACATCCATTTCAAGTTCATTTGCTATTTCGGATGCACTCGGTTCTCTTTCAAATTCTTGTTCAAGATTGCTGTAGGCTTTACCTATTTTATTTAGTGCCCCAACTTTATTAAGAGGCAGCCTAACTATTCGGGATTGTTCTGCCAACGCTTGAAGTATTGATTGCCTTATCCACCAAACAGCATAGGAGATAAATTTAAAACCCCTTGTTTCATCAAATCGTTTTGCTGCTTTAATCAAACCTAGATTACCTTCATTAATTAAATCTCCCAAAGACAGCCCTTGGTTTTGATATTGTTTGGCCACACTAACTACAAACCTTAAATTGGCTTTAGTTAATAACTCTAATGCAGATTGGTCCCCTTTTTTAATTTTTATGGCTAATTCAATCTCTTGTTCTGCAGTTAAGAGGTCTACTTTACCAATTTCCTGTAGATATTTATCAAGAGATTGACTCTCTCGGTTAGTAAATTGTTTTGTTATCCTCAAAAATAATCCCTCAATAAATATTTTTAAGTGTTTATAGAATCTACAATACCAACAATAGAAGCATCAATGGGAGCCATATCTACAGGCAATGGAATAACTGCTTCAGATGCGGTTATATAAAAAATAGTTTCACCTGTTCCGGCACCAACAGTATCAACAGCAATTATTGGATCTCCTACATTTTCATTTTGTGCATTTATTGGTTGTACAAAAAGCATTTTAAAACCTTTTAAAGTTTCATACTTTCTTGTAGCCCAAATATTGCCTATTACTTTGCCTAAAAACAATTTTTTACTTTTAAATAATAATTGTTAAAAAAAATTATTTTTCCTGTTGCTCTATAAAATCCTTAAGCGGTACATCAAGTTTATCAACTATCGCCATTATAACAGCATCAACAGGTTTATTTTGAGTGAAGTGGGTTTGCCTGGATGAACTACCTGTTGCAACAAGCACTACTTCTCCCTCGCCTGCACCAACGCTGTCAACCGCAACTACAAAATTATCTTTTTCATTTAATTCAAGATCAAGATGGCGTACTATTAAAAATTTTGCTCCGACAAGATTTTCATCTTTGCGAGTAGACCAAACTGTTCCTATTACTTTTCCTAAAAACAAATTAAAAACTCTTCCTTTATTAATTCTTAAAACTTATTAGCGTTAAATTTAGTTTGATGATGATTAAGATACAAGTATATTTTTTTATAATTATTAAATTGAGTTTAAAAAACTTTCCCCTTTTAGAGAGTTATCAATTGTAAAAAAATCAGCAACAGTTTTACCAACATCTGAAAAAGTTTCTCTTACACCTAAATTATTACCTTTTTTGTTTTTATTTAAAACAATTAAAGGTACAAATTCTCTGCTATGGTCTGTGCTTGGTGTTGTTGGGTCATTACCGTGATCAGCAGTAATCAGCACTATATCACTTTCATCAAGTCTTGATAAAAAGACAGGCAAAAAATTGTCAAAATCTTTTAATGCTTCATAAAATCCTTTTGGATTATTCCGATGCCCATAAAAGACATCAAAGTCCACTAAGTTTGCAAAGATTAAACTTTTAGACACTTTGCTTGTGTACTCAAGTAGTTTCTCACAGCCCTCTGCATTTGATTTTGTTTTTTCATTTATGTTTATGCCACGATAGTTAAAAAGATCGTTTACTTTTCCAATTGCAATAGTATTGATATTGTTTTTTTGCAGATAATCTAATATTGTATCCTGAGGCGGGTTTAGTGAATAATCTTTTCGGTTTGAGGTCCGTGTATAATTTCCAGATTTTCCTATAAACGGTCTTGCTATTACTCGACCTACCACTAATGGCTCGGTTAATACCTCTTCCCTTGTTATTGAACATATTTCATATAATCTTTCCAATGGAATAACTTCTTCGTGCGCAGCAACTTGAAAAACAGAATCAGCGGAAGTATAAATTATAGGATAACCTGTTGCAATATGCTCATCTCCCAATTCTTCTATTATTTCTGTACCGGAAGCAGCTTTGTTACCCAAAAAACCTTGACAGTAGGTCTTCTTTAAAAACTTGTCTGTCAAAATTTTTGGAAAACCATCAGGAAAATATGAAAAATTCGTATCAACATACAATCCCGATATTTCCCAATGCCCTGTAATAGAATCTTTACCTTTTGATATTTCTTTCATCTTACCGAAAGAAGCTATCGGATTTTCTATTTTGTTTACTCCTTTAAAATTTCCAATATTACCTAAACCCATTTTTTCAAGATTTGGTAAATTTAAACCACCAACAGACTCTGCAATATTTGAAAGTGTATTGCTCCCTGTATCACCGTATACTGCTGCGTCTGGTAACTCACCTACACCTACACCGTCAAGAATAATTATAAAAAAATTTTTCATGCAAATATTTTTATATGTGATTATAAATGAATTATAAAAGTACTAATTATTGATAATCAATTATGAGTAGCACGTACAGTGTTGCCGCCTTTCTCTAGTGCTTTTTGAAGAGCTAATTCTGCATTATAGATAATATCATCTACCCCCATTGAACTGTTTGCCGAAGACACTCCTATTGAAACAGTATACGTGGTTTGTTTAGAAACTACCGTAATTGGAATGCGCGCAATTTTAACTCTGAGCTTTTCTGCCCAAAGAAATACTTCTTTATTTGTGGAATTAAAGAAATAAACTCCAAATTTTCTTTCGTCCAATCTCCCAAAAATACTTAAAGGTGTCATTTCTTTTTCAATTGTCTCAGATATAATTTCAAGAATTTTAGGGAAAGGATTATTTTCAAATAAATTCGCCTCGTCCAAAAAGTCATCTATCCTAATTACAGCAAGGGCACCTGATGTTTTAGTACTTTCTGCTTTTATAATTTCTTCACCAAGCCTGTTCTTAAATGTTTCCTCTTTAAGTGCCTTGGTTTCAATATCTACATCCAATAAACTTTTTAATAATGTTTGCGTAGTGTAAGAGTAAATAACATAAGAAATAATATTAACGGCTTTTTTTAGAAATTGTAAGTCTTTATTTGTATATATTTTTTTCTTAAGGCTTTCAAAGCAAAGCACTCCGTAATTTTGTCCGTAATAAACCATTGGTATAGCAAGAAAAGATCCTTCAAAACTTATATCTTCTCTTTTTGCATATCTAATATATTCTTGAGTTGATGTGTCATCAATTTTAATTGGCATCCCTGTTTTAATTGATTTGCCTGTTAATGTGCCTGCCAATTCTACTTCAAGTCCTTCACCAATGTATTTTAACGATGTTTTGTTTGTTATTCTTTTGACTCTAAATTTTTTCTCTCTTGGATCATATAAAACTAAAGCGTAAGAATCCCAATTGATAAACGAATCTAATGTATTTTGTAAAGCAAATAAAATATCATCAGAATTTTGAATGGGTTTATCGGGTGATATCAATTTTAAGATCCCATCCAATCTTTTTTGTGAAATTGTGTCTGAATATTTCCCTTCAAAGATAGTAATCAGTATTGTTATTACTCTTACAAAACTTCCTAGGGCATAAATTGTTTCTATTCCGAAAACATCTTCCAACAAAGAATCTAGTGCAAGAATTGCTATAAGAGAATTTCCGTAATAAAGCGGTACACCCACAAAACTTTTAATGCCAACTGGTGATTCATAATATCTTATTACATCAGCTTCAGCTGTGCTTGGAATGTGCGTTAAATGTTCCGGCTCACCCTTTTGTATTATTTTACTTAATATATCGTCTTCAACATCAAATTTTCTATTAGCTATTTGCTTAGAGTTAGAGACATATTTTTCAACTGATAGTTTATCATCCTCTTTATTATACCAAAAAAATATTACTGTGTGAGCCGAATATGCTTCTTTAAGCACAGTTAACATTTTCTCTAATGCAAAAGAAAACTGACCGTCGTGACCCACTCCTTTAGGAATTTCTTCTCTTGCAATTTGTTCATATCTTTCTTTTAAGTCGTGAGGTTTTAAATCTGTTCTTGAGGCTCTAAACTCCGGGCGATAGTTCTCTTGTGTAATTACTTCTATTTTTTCGGGCTTAGAAATAATCTCAAATGATTCATTTAAATCCGGTGTAATTTTTGTTTCCGTAAGAGATGATTCATTAATAGTTTCTGTAAAACTTGGATTATACTTTGAAGAGTCACGAAGAAAAATAATGAAGGCTACATAAACAACTATTAAAGTAGCTGCTATAATCCGGAATACAATATCATCAGTTAAAAATAGCGATACAGCTAAAATGGGTACAATAAGGAAGATCAATATTCTTTTGCGCTGTATTCTGTCCATAATAATTTCTTTTTATACAAAATTGATATTAAATATAGTTTTACTGTATAATAATTGCAAACAACAGCATAATATGGTTTAACTTAATAGAAATGTAAGTAAGTTAAACTATTTAGAATTGTTAGTAAAAATCTTAAAGTAATTCTTCTTTATTAAACATCGGATAATGTTTTTTATTGAAAGTCCAAAACATTAAATTATTTATTTTAGCGCTTGATGCAATTAAAGCATCTGCAGTTTCAACCATCGAATTTTTTCTGTATTCGTTTATAAACAATCCTGCTAATTTCGCAATTTTGGTATTTATTTCAATTATACCAAGAGAAGTAAATAAACCATCTATAATTTTTAATTCTGATTTTTTTGCTCCAGCAAATATTTCGGTTATTGTTATTACAGAAACGAATAAATGTGATGAATCAAACAAAATTGACAGTTTTTCAACTATCTCAGGCTTTCCACGTAAAAACCAAATAATCACATCCGAATCAATTAAAATGCCTTTATTTTGCATATAGGTCTTTTAGTCTATTGCCTTTTCTAATATTTCTTACATAAACATCAACGTCAAATTTTTTGCTTTTCCATAAACCAACTGCATTAGAAAAGAATTGCTTTCTTTGTCTTCTTTTCAGAAATTTTTCTTTCAAGACATTTCTTATAGTTTCACTTACGGTTTTACTTTTTAACTTACTTTGTATTTTAATTA
>JADFGB010000137.1 GCA_022567875.1 Bacteroidota bacterium
ACCCCTTCAGTAATTATAGGAGTTTCTCTTTGTTTGTTGCTTGTAGTTGTTATTATAAAAAGAACTAATAAAATTCCTGATATAATTAAAGTAAATACTTTTGAGTTCTTCAATGCTCTCTAAAAATTGTTATTTATGAGATTATCAATTTATATGTAAATTTAGCCTATTGCAATTAATCCATTTATATTTTTTCTACTAAAAAGCATCATATTGATAAAATATTAGAAAAGTGACTGTATATTAATTGATAAGCAATGGAACAAGTTTAGTTTGTTTATTAGCTTTTGGCTTGAAGATTTTATTTTTTAATGTTATTTAGAATTAATATTTTAATAATTAGTAATTATTTAGTGTAAAAATGTTTTATAAACAAAACATATTTCTCATTATTTCAATACGTGTATTGTTAACACTCATTATTTTTGCATTTTTTTCTTGTCGTGAAAACATTCTTTCTTCAGAAAATTCTATCGGAAACATAAATGAGCCAATTAAAACTAAAACTAAAGAAAGCTATACTTTTGAAATCAATGCTTCTAAAATTACATTTAATGAAACCGATGACACTCAATTGAATATAACTCGAGCCGATGTATTTGTATCTGTAAATAATTATTCTTCGGGAATTGTAAGTATAACGGTTATTGGAGACAATAAACTGGATTTATATTCTATAAGCTTTACTGATAATGGTACCGGGCAGACAGCTAAGATAATAAATCATGTACCAGAAAAAGTTAGATTAGAATTTATAAATTTTTCTGGAAATTTAAAAGTGAGGATTACCAAGTCAAATTAATCTTTTGCTAAAATTTTACCTTTCAAAAAATTTTACTTAATTTAAATCTTAAGATTAATGAAATCCCAGTAAATTGATTAAATATTTTATCGATAAATGCGTTTAGATAAATTCTCATACCAAAATAAGTATTTTAATACAGAAGTAGCCTCTTTACCTACCAGACAAGTAATTGAAGAAAAATATAAATGGAATCTTACTGATATTTATAATTCTGATGAGAATTGGGAAAAAGATTATGAATGGGTGACTAAAAGAATTCCAGAATATTCAAATTATATAGGTACTCTTTCCAAGGATTCTGATTCATTATATAATTGTTTGAAGTTTGATGAAGAAACCGGGATGGTATTGGAAAGATTGCATCTTTATTCTATGCTTTCACACGATGGTGATATGAGCGTTACAAAATACCAGGCTATGGATGATAGAGTAAAAAGTTTATATACTCAAGTAGCTACTGCAAGTTCGTTTATCAGTCCTGAATTGTTGAAAATACCTGAAGAACAATTATTAGATATGGTTTCTTCAAAACCTGAGTTAAACATTTATAAACACTTCGTAAAAAATCTCATTAGATCAAAAAAACATACATTAGATGTAAAAGAAGAAAAACTATTATCGCTATCCGGTGAAACTGTTCAAGCATCATACAACACTTTTTCAATCTTAACTAATACTGATTTAACATTTCCTATGTTAAAAGATGAACAAGGTAAAAATGTAAGGATGACACATGGTAGATATTATTCTGCTATGTATTCAATAGACAGAAAATATAGAGAAAGAGCATTTAATGCATATTATGAACCATATAAAAATTACAGGAATACATTTTCATCTTTGCTAAACGGAAATATTAAATCTAATATTTTTACCGCAAAAGCAAGGAAATATAATTCGGTTAGAGAAGGATCACTCGATTCAAACAATATTCCAATTTCTGTATACGATAACCTTATTAATACTGCAAATGAAAATTTATCTCCCTTACACAAATGGGCTTCATTAAAAAAACGTTTATTAAAAATTGAGAAACTACATCCTTACGATGTTTATGTTTCTTTGTTTAGTGAAACAAATCCCAGAACATATACATATGAAGAAGCACAAGATATTGTAATTGAAGCGATGAAACCATTAGGCGATGATTATATAAAATCATTAAATAAGGCTTTTAAAGAAAGATGGCTGGATGTTTTTGAAACAAAAGCAAAAAGAAACGGGGCATATTCCTCAGGTTCCACTTACGGTGTTCATCCTTATGTGTTGTTAAATTGGAATGGTTTACTTAATGATGTTTTTACTCTTGCTCACGAACTTGGGCATAATATGCACTCATATTACACAGGGCAAAACCAACCTTATCATTATGCAAATTATTCAATATTTGTGGCTGAGGTAGCATCAACTTTTAATGAATCACTTCTATTAAATTATTTAATTAAAAATACAAATAATGAAAAAGAAAAATTATTCTTACTTGAAAAATATCTTAACAATATAACATCAACTTTTTACAGACAGGTAATGTTTGCTGAATACGAAATGAAAATTTATGATATGGCTGAAAACGGGGAAGCATTAACTACTGATAATTTATCCCAATTATATAGAGATGTTTATCAAAAATATTGGGGTCCAAATATGTTGCTTAACGAGAACAAAAAATATACTTGGACAAGAATTCCACATTTTTATTATAATTTTTATGTTTATCAATATGCCACCGGTTTTGCAGCTTCTGAAACTTTATCAGAGAGAGTATTAAATGAAGGTAAACCTGCGTTAGATAAATATTTAAATTTTCTAAAATCAGGCAGTTCAGATTACTCAATCAATTTATTGGCAGAAGCCGGAGTAGATATGACTTCACCAACACCCACAATTTCAACTACAAGAAAAATGAATAAAATAGTTGAAGAAATTGAAAATATAATAGGGAAATAATTATTTACTTCCTCTCCTTTTATTATTTTGTTATGTTATGAAAATATATTCAAATAGTTTACTTAATCAATACAGTCAATCTCTTACTTACGACGATATAAGTTTAATACCTACAGAAATTTCCAGAATAAAATCCAGAACTGAAACAAAAATTAATTGCGAATTTTTAGGGCTGAATTTATCTCTTCCTGTAATATCTAGTCCAATGGATACAGTTACCGGGATAGAAATGGCAAAAGCACTTACAGTACAGGGATGTTTAGGAATATTAAACCGCTTTGACTCTTCTTTAAATGAGGTTTTAATAAAAAAAATAGATGGTGTAAAGGGAGTTTCAATTGCACTTAACGCTTCTTTAGACAATGTTAAAAAATTAGCTGATAATGGTTATATAATTTGTATTGATACTGCAAACGCTAATAATAATGAAGTGTTGAAAAAAACTGAAGAGATAAAAAATGCATGTGATGTTAAAATTATCGTAGGTAACATTGCTCATGGAGACAGTTTAAGTCAGTTAGAGAATTCCGGTGTTGATGCAGTAAGGGTAGGAATAGGTGGAGGAAGTGTTTGCACAACTTCAATTCAAACAGGGATTGGTATAGGACAAGTATCATCAATTTTAGATGTTCTTTCAAAAAGAAATGAAAAGAAATTAAAAATAAAAATTATTGCAGACGGCGGAATAAAAAGTCCGGGAGATATTGCAAAAGCTATCGCTTTAGGTGCAGACGTAGTAATGTTGGGTAGAATGTTAGCCGGAACAAGAGAAACACCCGGAGAAGTTATAAAATATGCTGATCAGTTGTGGAAGAAATACAGAGGCTCAGCTTCATTTGGGGTTAAAATGAGAAATGAATTTATAGAAGGAGAAGAGACGATGATCCCTTACAAAGGGGCAGTTAAAAATGTTATTGATGGAATATCAGACGGGCTAAGAAGTTCTATGAGCTATATGAATTGTCTATCATTAGACGAATTAAAAAGTAAGGATACATTTGCTGTTTTAAGTAACAGTTCTTATCTGGAAAGATTACCAAAAAAAAAATGATGGGTATCCCCCATCATCTTTTGAATATCGCTTCTCCAAAAAGAAAATTCACTGTTGTGCAATATCAGAAATTAGCCCTAAAAGTCATTAAAAAGATTCAGAAGAAAAATAATCTGCCTATTTTAGTAGGAGGGGCTGCCTTTTATATCCAAGCTGTTGTTGATGGCATTATCATCCCTTCAGTAAAGCCAGATTGGAAACTAAGAAAAAAACTTGAGAAGAAAACCATTCAAGAACTTTTTAAAATGTTAAAAAAACTTGATCCTCGTAGGGCTAAAACCATTGAAAGTAAAAATAAAAGAAGATTAATAAGAGCATTAGAAATTGTTATTAAAACTAAAAAACCAGTTCCTTTGCTCAAAAAAAATAAACCTCAATTTGAAGTTTTAATACTTGGAATAAGAAAAGATCCTGAAGAACTTAAAGAACGAATTAGAAAAAGATTATTAAAAAGATTAAAGCAAGGAATGATAGCTGAAGTCAAAAAGTTAAGGAAATCAGGTTTTTCTTGGAAACGCTTGGAAGAATTTGGTTTGGAATATAAATATATCGCCTTATACCTTCAAAACAAAATCACTAAAAAAGAATTGATAGATAGAATTCAAAAAGAAAGCGAACATTTTGCCAAACGTCAAATGACCTGGTTCAAACGCGACAAACGAATCAAATGGATCAAAAACCTTCAAGAATCAGAAAAACTTGCTAAAAATTTCCTCAAAAAACGCACCTGCTCTTGACAAAATAATATTTAGCTTTAATATTACTAATAAGATTGCAAATTAACAAATTAATAATAGATTTTCTAAAAAAATAGAAAGGAGATGAACATGAAATGTCCCGAATGTGGTAGTAAAGAAGTAACAAACGAGAACACTGG
>JADFGB010000138.1 GCA_022567875.1 Bacteroidota bacterium
TAGCCAATTTTATTACTTACTATTTTTTTTGAAAATGTGTGTCTTAATGATGTTATTGATACAAAAGAAAACCCGATAAAAAATAACAAATGAAATGGCAATGCAGCAATCTCTAAAAAGTAAATTGAAGAAACAACACCTATGAAACAATAAGCAGCCATAATTAATTCAATAATAACAGATACATTAATTTTTTTTGTCAAATATTTCTTGTCTGTCCATGTATCATTTGAAGAAACAACTTTATATTTAGGTGTTCTCACAAACTCACTTTTTCTATTTAATAATCCTTCAAAAACTGCACGTGAGTTGTTTACGGCAAAGCCCATACTTCCCGCCATAAATAATGGAAAGAGAACTATGGTTTTCCTCCAATCATTTCTGATATCTTTTTGTGAATATAAATAGAATAAAAAAGAACTAATAAAAGCTAAAACAAAAAGTGAAAGAAAACCGAAATACAATTCGTGTGCACCGCTGTTCTTTATAAATATTAAAGGAACATTTAATATGGCAGTGAGAAGTATAAAAGGGAAAACAATATTATTTGTTAAATGAAAAGTAGATTGTAGCTTTATTCTTAAAGGCTCATTAGATTTCCAAACTAAGGGTAGAATTTTTTTTGCTGTTTCAATTGCGCCTTTTGTCCATCTGAACTGTTGTGTCTTTAAAGCATTAATTTCAGAGGGCAATTCTGCAGGTGATGTAAAATCATTTAAAAAAATAAATTTCCAACCGTTTAATTGTGCCCTGTAACTTAAATCCAAGTCTTCTGTTAGTGTATCATCCTGCCAATTTCCAGAGTCTTCAATACAATATTTTCTCCAAATGCCGCCGGTGCCGTTAAAGTTTATAAAAAAACCTGCTTTGTTTCTTACAGTCTGTTCAATTACAAAATGACCATCTAATGCAAGTGCCTGAGTTTTTGTTAAGATTGAATAATTTCCATTCAAATGTTCCCATCGTGTTTGTACCATGCCAACATTTTCATTACTAAAATAGGAAAGGGTTATTTTTAGGAAATCTTTTTTTGGTAAAAAATCAGCATCAAAAATTGCAATAAACTCACCCTTTGCCGTTCTTAATCCTTCTCTTAATGCGCCTGCTTTAAAGCCTTTTCTGTTGATTCGTTTTATTTGTTTTATATCGAATCCTTCTTTTTGCTTTTCAGCTACTAATTCTGCAACAATATTCTTTGTCTCATCAGTTGAATCATCCAATACTTGAATTTCAAATTTGTCTTTTGGGTAATCAATTTTACAAACTGAATCTATCAATCTTTTTACAACATAAAGTTCGTTATATATTGGTAATTGAATTGTAACAAAAGCATTTTTATTTAATTGGTCATCAGACTTTAGCTTTTTATTTCCGTACTTTCTGTGATAATATAACATAATAAATCCGTGCGAGCCGAATATGAACAACACTGAAAGTGTTATGAAATATAATATGAGTATTAAATTATCCATAGTTTTTATTTACCAACCCGAAACAACACTTAATAAAATATCTTCCGTTATTCTGTCAATAGCAGTATTAATAGCTTCTTTTCTATCATTTAAATTACCAGCTGGGGGATAGTTACCATAGTTTGAAAAAACTTTATCAAATATTTTTTTCTTATTAACATTATCATTATAAATTACTTTTACGTTTATAGTCAATCTTCTTGATGTAATATTTTCACCTGCTGCAACAATATTAGGAATATCTGAAAATCCGGTTATTGTACATTCTAAATTTGCATTTGCTTTCCCTCTTTCAGAAACCTGCAAACTGTTGTCATCAATAAATTTCTGAATCAATTGATTTGTTAGTAACTCCCTCAGCCCTGGTTCCCCTGAACCGCTTCTGTCTTCAGCAATCGGTACGGAAATTGATTTTAGATGCGGGGGAACAGATGCACCTGAAAAAGAATATACACCACAAGTAGTAAAATTAACAATGGAATAAAATATAAACAAGAAAAATGTGAGTGTTCTTAATAATTTATATTTTTGTTGTTTGTTAAATAAAATTTCCTTCATTTTAGATTTTTAGATAATATTATAATTGATATTCTTTTACTTTCCTGTAAAGTGTTCTTTCACTTATATTTAACATCTTAGCTGCTTTCCTTTTGTTTCCATGAGTGAACTCAAGAGCATTTTTAATTGCTTCATATTGCATATTGTCAAGAGGAATAACTTCCTGGGGTATTAGGGATTTTTCTCTTTCGTATTCTTCGCGCTGTTTATATAATACAATATCTTTTAATTCCATTATGTCTTTTTTTAACTCGAACAATGCCCTGTATAATAATTCTCTGTCAGCTTCATCAGAAGATTTATTTAAAAATACTGGTAGATTCCTATTTTCAATATTTGTATTAACACTTATTAAAAGTGATTCAAAAACTTCTTTATCAATTATTTGTTTTTTGTTTAATATTATGGCTGTCTCAATTGTGTTTTTTAATTCCCTTACGTTTCCTGGCCATGTATAGTTTCTTAAAAACTCTAATGCATCAGAAGTGATGGTTGGTAAAGAAAGATTATTTTCTTTTGAACTAATTTTAATAAAATGTTCAACTAAATCATCTATGTCTATTTTACGTTTTCTTAACGGAGGTACAGTTAATGTAACTGCTTTTAATCTAAAGTATAAATCCTTTCTAAATCTATTTGTATTAACTTCCTCCTGCAAATCTTTATTAGTTGCAGCAATTATCCTAACATCAACCTTAGTAACTTTTTCACTACCAAGCCTCATAAACTCTTTTGTTTCCAAAACTCTTAAAAGTTTTACTTGTGTTGTTAAAGGCATTTCTGCAATTTCATCTAGAAACAAAGTACCTTCATCGGCAATTTCAAAATATCCTTTTCGTTTACCTACAGCTCCTGTAAAAGCACCTTTTTCATGACCAAATAATTCGCTTTCTAAAATACCTTCCGGAATTGCACCGCAATTTACGCTTATTAATGGTTTATCAACCCGTTTACTTTCTCCATGTAATGCAGTGGCAAAAATTTCTTTACCAACCCCACTTTCACCATAAATAAGAACAGAAATATCAGATTTAGCAATTTGTAATGATATATCTGCTAAATCTCTAATTTCTTTTGATCTGCCAATTATACCATATTTATTTTTAAATTCTTCTACTGTCATTTAATAAATTTCAACTTTTTTAATAATATTACTGCCAAGATGACATACAATTGCTAATTTTTTTCAAATAGGGATTAAAATATAATATTTTTTTATTGGTTAAGAAAGAATTAGAAGGGATTAAATAATAATTTTCATTCCGTCAACAGCTTCTATTGTAGGAACATCAAATGCAGATGTTTGATTTATTATTTTTTCTATTGTTTCTCCGTCATCATCACTAATGTGTGTTAAATATAATCTTGACGGTTGTAAAAATTTTACCGCTTCTAAAATATCTTCAATTGATATATGTGTTATTTCTGTTATCATATAATCAATTTTTTCTTCGGAAAATAAGTACAGATCATCTTTGGTTCCTATATCGCCTGTATAAAATAATTTTTTGCCTTTAAGATTAAATAAGAAACTTGAAGAAGAAAAAAAAATTTTATTATCTTCATCATATTTTTTATAAGCATCAATGTGCATATTACTTTTTGATTTAACTTGAATTTTATCACACACACAAAACACTTCATTATGGTTAAACCCAATAAATTCAATATCAAAAGAAATATTTTTTTCAAACAGATATGAAAGGTGGAGATAATTTTTCACAAAAGGTATTAATTTATAATGTGTAAAAATTTGCAACGGTTTTTCTCTTTGCAAGAATTCCATTTGTATAATTAATCCACCAAATCCTGAAAAATGATCGGGATGAAAGTGTGTGAAAATAATCCCGTCAATGGAGTGATAATTAATTTTCTGTTTCAATAACGCTTTTGATACACAATCTCCTGCATCAATCAATAAATTGTATTCAGTTGTTTGAATAAAAAAAGAAGAATGAAAGCGATTTAGGGATTCAATAGCAGAGCCGGTACCTATAAAAATTAGTTCCAACATTAACTTAAAATATTATTTGCTGATAGTTGTAACTCTTGATTGTAGATTAAATTGCTTGTTGATAATACTAAGTGCTTTTTTTGCACTTTCCTCTGTTTCAAATTTGCCTACATATACTACATGGAAAATAGTTCCGGCTACATTTTTATCTTTTATAGAAGAATAAAAACCTGCATTTTCAAACCTTGTTTTTAAATGACCGGCATTAGCACTTATTGTAAAAGCTCCTGCTTGTATAGTGTAATTATAAATAATTTTATTTATTGTCTTAGAAGGAAGTGGCTTCTTTTTATCGGGGGAATTTGTTGGCGTAATTTTAGACTTTTTAAAATTATCTGTCTTCTGTTCAGCAATTTTAATATAAGGTGATTCAGGATAATCTTTTTTTAGTCTGTTTAAAAATGAATTAGCAGTACCGTAAAGTCCTAGTGCATAATAATACGAATATATTCTGAACACTGCTGCATCAGCATATCTTGAATTAGGATATTCATTTATAATTTCAGTATAGATTGCTACGGCATCTTGTCCGTTTTCTGTGAGTACTCCTTCTAAAAACATGACTGAAGGATCACCAGGGTAATCATCTTTTAATTCTATAAGGTGAGATAATGCATCAACTTTTTGTCCATTATC
>JADFGB010000139.1 GCA_022567875.1 Bacteroidota bacterium
ATTAAAGGCCAACCTTATACGCTTTCTTTGTTTTTTTCACCCCAAATATCATTACCCCACCTATTAGATAAAGTTTTTGCATAACAGTTTTTGCATCCGGTATGCACTTTTGCGCATCCCCACCATAAATTAACTGTGTGGTCGCACCAAGAAATTTTAGTATTTTCCATTTAATTAATTTTTAAAGTTGTTTTATTATCTTTATACTTGTTATAATAATGCTCTCTCAAAGCTCTAATCATTTCCCACCACTTTTCATCTTTTGGTCTTATTGATTTTCCTTGTGTGAATATTTTATTTCCTGGTTTAATATTGCCTTTAATATTTACTTCAATCAAGACTTCTGAGTTATTCTCCCAAACGGCAGCGGTTTTAGTGATAATAGTATTCGCACTATCTTTATCGTTGATAAAAGTTAGAGCAATTGGAACAGGAATGTTCCCTATTTTTTCTACCAATATTTTGTAATTGTTGTCATTTTTTTCCACTTTTTTAATTCCCAAGTCAGGATATCCTCTTTCAAAAAACCAAGGTTTCCAGTACCAATTTAAATTTTTTCCGGTTGCCTGATTAAATGAATAGAAAAAATCGTAAGGTCCGGGATGTTTATGATTCCAGTTATTCATATATGCGTGAAGACCAATAAGAAATAATTCATCCCCCAACATATTTCTCAAGTATTCATAAGCCTGCCCTGGTCTTGAATAAGCTGAAATTGAATTGGATATACCGTTTAAAAGATTAGAGGGTATCATAAGCGGCATTTCCATTTCATTGCCCGCCATAAAACTGTAAAATCTATTGTTTCTTATCCTTGCATTATATTTACCAACTTCAGTTTGGAAATCAAAAGGAAGCATCTGTGCCCAGCCTTCGTCCATAAAAGCATATTTCTTTTCATTTATACCCATGTAAAAAGGCATATACTGGTGTGCAATTTCGTGAGATGTTACACCGACAGTTCTTCTCCAAGTAGACATACTTCCATCGTTTATCAACATTGGGTATTCCATCCCGCCTCTGCCGTTAAATACGGTTAAACTTGGAAACGGAAAAGGAACGGCAGGCATTTTTGTTGAAAAATAATTAATTGTCTGTTTGGCAATATCAGCCACTTCATAAAAGTCTTTGGATTCTTTTTTGTAAACAGCGGCAATGTATACCCTTCTGCCTGAATTTTTATCAACGGTTAAACTGACAGCATCCCATAGGTAATGGTCGCTCATACCGAAAACAAAATCGGGTACATTTTCTGCAATATAATGCCAGGAGTTAAACTCATTATCGCTGTTATATATTCCACCATTTTTCTGATCAACGGTATCAACTATTTTAACAACATCGTCAGATTTATGAGCATCATTATACCTGTCTAAAAATTTTTCTGTCAATAATTCGGAAGGATTCTGGAGTACTCCTGTAGCCCAAACTGCAAATGTGTTGGGAACAGTTACACTGACATCAAAGTTTGAGAAATCGTTATAGAATTCTTGAGTCCCTGTAAAAGGAATCACATCCCATCCGTCAATATCATCAAAGACAGCAATTTGTGGATACCAATAACCAATCAGAAAAGATGTGGAATCGTAAGTCCCCATTCTCCCACGTGATGTATTCGGTATTGTAAAATTCCAATTCACTTTTATTTCTATAGAGGATTTGGAAGCAATTAATGAATCAAGTTTTACTATTAAGTTTGTACCTCTGTCTAACACTTTCTTTTTATTTTTTAAGTCAATTTCATTACCGTCAATAATCATTTTAGTAATTGTTTGTCCATCTGTAATTGCTTTTTTGCTTAAGGGTCTGCTTCTTTGTGCTCCAATTTTATTTCTGTTTTGATAAAGTCTGAAAACTATTCTGTCCAAATCTTCAGGGCTATTGTTGTGATAAATAATTGTTTCTTCTCCTTCAACAAGTCTAGTGGAGGGAGTAACTTTTACATTTATTTTGTAGTTGGAATAATTTTGCCAATAATTTTTGCCGGGTTTTCCATCATAAGCACGAGTTCCGTTATCATACGCCATTTTTATATCCCTCGGCATGTACAAATCATTTTGAGCAAGTATCTTACCTGAAATAATCGTTGTTAGAACAAAAGTTACTGATACAAACAACAAAGTTTTAGTTCTCATTTTTTCTCCATGATAAATAAAGTGAAGTGTAAACTTGTCTTTTAATCAAAGAAAGAATTTCCTGTAGAATTTAATCTTCTTTTATTAAATCTTTTATAAGCAAGATCTGTAGCTTCTCTTCCCCTTGGTGTTCTTTGTATAAAGCCCTGTTGAATTAGAAAAGGTTCATAAACTTCTTCAATTGTTCCGGGGTCTTCATTAACAGCAATAGATAGTGTGTTTAACCCGACAGGTCCGCCGCCATAATTTTCAATTATTGTTAAAATTATATCCTTATCCATTTCGTCAAGTCCGTATTCATCAACATCCAAAGCTTTTAAGGCTTTTTGTGCAGTTTCAATATCAATAATTTTCTTATCATCAAAATCGGCAAAGTCTCTTGTTCTCCTTAGCAGTCTGTTAGAAATTCTAGGGGTCCCTCGTGATCTTTTTGCTATTTCGATTGAAGCATTCTCATTTAAACTAATATTTAAAATTCTTGCGGAACGTAAAATAATTTTATTCAATGTGTCCGCCTCATAATAATCAAGCCTGAATTTTATACCAAATCTGTCACGAAGCGGTGATGTTAGCATACCTGCCCTGGTTGTAGCAGCAACAAGGGTATATTTTGGTAAAGATATTTGGACTGATCTTGCATTGGGACCGGAATCTATCATTATATCTAACTTGTAATCTTCCATTGCAGAATAAAGATATTCTTCAATTACCGGACTAAGTCTGTGAATTTCATCTATAAATAATATTGAATTTTCTTCAAGTGTAGTAAGTAAACCGGCAAGGTCACCTGGTTTTTCCAAAACGGGCCCGGAAGTTGTTCTTATCTTAACACCCATTTCGTTTGCAATTATATAGGCTAAGGTAGTTTTCCCGAGACCCGGAGGTCCCGTAAGTAAAACGTGGTCTAAAGCTTCTCCCCTTTTCTTTGCTGCTGTTACAAAAACGTTAAGGTTTTTGGTTATATTTTTTTGTCCACTAAAATCCGATAAAGCAATAGGGCGCAGTGATTGTTCGAATTTTTTTTCTTTTTCAGTCAAAGTTATATTTGTTGTCTCAGATTTACGCATATATTAATTATTTTGTTACCTTATGTTAAAGCATTATTACAAATCTTAAAAAACATTTAAGATGTAATTACCTTGGTCTTAAATTTAATCATCCTTATTGAAATAACCATACCAATCATCAATAATATCATAATTAGTGCCGATCCTATTGACTTCCACATATCTAAACTGTCAGCCATAAAATAACTTACACCCAAACTCCAAGCACTTCCGTAAAGAATAATTAAATGGACAAAATAAATTGAAAGTGTATGTCTGCCGATAAGTATTATAAGGTTTGGAATTTTTTCTACTTTTACAGCAATTAAACAAAATATAGAATTTAAAATTAGTACAATGCCCAGCCTGTATAAAATTAAATTCGGACTGTCACCCCAAAAATCGCTCGTACCATTGATTATTATTTCCATTCTATCACCTGCAAAAGCTGAAATAATAAGTGCTGCACCAATTAAAAAAAGACTTATTCCAAATTTTGGTTTTTTATGTCCCCCGGTGTGTGCAGCTAAATGATATCCTAAAATACCTCCAAAAAATAAATAAGAACACCAAGGAAAAAGTGGAAAGTTTGAGCCGGTTCCACTGTAAAAATAACCGGCAATCTGTACAGGCAAAAATGATTTCCATTCAATTGATTGTACAACCGGGTTTAGATAAATGAATAATAAGCCAAAGGTTAAAAATAAATAAGAGGGCTTAATTTTTATCTTCTCTGACAAATATAAAAGTGCAATTAAAAACAGTATCCCAAAACCGATAAGCTGTAGAACATCCACAGCAAAAAATGCTTTCCATTGTTCTGCCGTTACAGAAGAAAAATCTATTATTTTTGCAGTGGGATAGTGAAGCAAATAACCGAGGAATACCAACAACAAAAATCTTTTTAATCCTTTTCTCAGCCGGGGATTATCTGTTGCTTTTTTATTCTGCAAAACAAAAAGATATGTAAAGACCGTGCCTGCAGTAAACAAAAAAATAGGTGCTGTCATCCCCCGCATAAAATTCCAGCTATAGTAAATGAAAGAATTATTATCTCTAAATTGATTTGCAAGCAGCATATCAATTGTATGTCCCTGCACCATCATCAGCACCGCGAAAGCTCTCATTAAATCTAAAAAAATAATTCTTTTGTTCAATCTATTTTTTATATATGTATAGTTTTGTTTTAGCAGTTAAAAAATAGTGATACAAAAAATTATAATAAAGGTTTGTATTTGAGAATTAGAAAAACTAATAATATAACAATAGAAGATTTAAATCTTTTCTTTTATTGCTTTATTCAGCAATTCAATAAGATCATTTTTTAAAAAAGGTTTTGATATGTAGTCAGTAAAACCTGCTTGTAAATATTTCTCTCTGTCACCTACCATTGCATAGGCAGTTACGGCAATTATCGGCACATCTTTATACTCTTTCATTTCTTTTATCTTTTTGGCAGCTATTGT
>JADFGB010000140.1 GCA_022567875.1 Bacteroidota bacterium
CACAGATACTAAACGAACACATTCTCTATACGAGGCAGGCACTCAACCCTATGATGTGCCTCAAGGTGCCACAATCTTGGAAACTGACACTGGGAAACGGTTTTTTACTGCTGATGGCGAAACTTGGGTTCGTAAAGACCAAGTAGTTAGTCACGATATAACTGGGATAGGCCACGGTGTTGAAACAGTTGACTCTGCCGGCACAGACCAAGCCATTGTAACTTCGTCTACACCAGCTAAAGGAGTTATCGTTCAAGCTCAGACTGACAATACTAACGTTATTGCTGTTGGTGGCTCAGGTGTAGATGCCGTAATAGCTACTGGCTCTGGTGTTATTCTCTATGCTGTTGATTCGGTTTTTATCCCATGCGACAATTTGAATGAAGTGTTTATTGACGCTCTCGTTACTGGCGAAGGTGTCCGCTTCGCATACTTTACTTAGGAGTGATTGATGCTGCCTCAAATTGGTATTAAGCGAAATCTATGGGCTAAACAGCAAAGTGGTTTATACGCTCCAAAACGTATGAACTTTCCATTAGACAGTCTTGAGCTTTTTCTACCGTTATGGCACATCAAATAGATAATATATTTTGGAAAGTTGGTTGGTACGGTGCTGCTTCTATGGTTAGTGTAGGTAGAGTCTATCGGGATAAACACTGGGTTTCCGATATAGTTTTAGGAGGCGCAATAGGTTATTTTGTTGGTAGATTTGTGCTAAACAATCAAACTGATGATGATGATAATTTAGCTGAAACAAAAAAGAATAAATCAACTTATTCTTTAGGTATAAAATATTATAACAACCAACCAATATATTCTTTAAATTTTGGATATTCATTTTAATTAGTTATTAGCTTCCAAGAGTTATGTCCTCTATTAATTTAGATTCAAATTATTTCAACACAAACTTTATCAAATTGTTAATAAAAACAATAAAAGATAAAGCCGCATTAAAAGAGAACATCTTTACATCTCCTTTGTTTGGTTCATCAAAAGCACTATTCATTTCACAAATTTCTAAAAAAATAAATCAAATTGTGGTTCTTCTGCCTGACAGCAAAAGTGTAAAAGAATTCAATGTAGAGTTGAATGTGCTTGGTGTTTCACAAATAATAATGTTAACCGAATTTACTGGCGATGCAATTCAGGAAAAACTTACTAAAATAATAAAAAATGATTCTTTTATTATTCTCTCTACTTATGATATTTTAAGATTGGAACTGCCAATAAAAGAAGCAATCGAACGTTCAACAACGCTAATTCAAATAGGCGCAGATCTTTCATTTGACGATTTAATTGAATATTTAAACTTGCTCAATTATCAAAAAGATAAATTCGTAGAAGCGCAGGGAAGTTACGCCCAAAGAGGTTCTATAGTTGATTTTTGGTCGTATAGTGAACATAACCCTGTTCGTCTTGAATTTGACGGAGATTTTTTAGAATCAATCCGTTACTTCAACCCTGACAGTCAGCGCTCTATTGAAGTTGTGAAAGAAGCTACTCTTGCCGCAGCCTTTACTGATAAGCTTGTCTCTACAACGGAATCTAACGGAGAACTTGACTCAAAAAAAGAATTACTAAATAATAATACTGCAAATATTTTTGATTATCTATCTTCGCCTATTGTTTTAGCTTCGGACTATATTATTAAAAATACGGATATTAAAAAAATTAATTTGTTTAATACAAATTCGGTACAAGAAACAAAAAAAATAATAGACACTAATTTCGAGAACTTTGACGTTGAAAATGAAATAGTTAAAAATGATCCGGTTGCTGTTAATGCTGAAAAAGAATTTCCAGCAAAAGGTTTTAACATAAATAATTTTGAAAATGTACAGTGGATAATTGAGCAGGAATTAAAATCATCAAAAGACAGAATTGATTTAGCAATTTCCGAAGCTTTTACAATAAACGGAAATTATAAAATTCTCTCACAGTCTTTAATTAAATATGCTCAAAACAGTTTTAATATACTTATCACTTCAGAAAACGAACTGCAGACTCAAAGATTGAAAGATCTTCTTTCCGAATTGGATAATCGTATTGCCGATTTAATAGAAACAGGAAAAATTAAAATAATTTCGTTAGCAATTAAAGACGGATTTATTTTAAAGAATGAAAAATTTCTGTTGTTAACCGATTATCAAATTTTTAATAAACCTTACCGATCAAAATTACCAACTAATCGTAAATACAAAAAATCAAAAACAAACAAATTTTCTTCAATTACAAAAGGCGATTATGTTGTACACGAAGGCTACGGAATAGGGCAATACCTTGGTTTGGAAACAATCAATATCGGAAACGTAAAACAAGAATCAATGAAGATTTTGTATAAAGAAGATGGTGTGGTTTATGTTAATTTGAATTATTTGACCTTGGTTAAAAGATATTCTGCAAACGAAAATTTAAAACCCACTCTTTCCGCTCTGGGAACCGGTGAGTGGAATAACACGAAAAGAAAAACCAAGAAAAAAATAAAAGAAGCTGCGAGAGAATTAATAGAACTTTACGCTAAAAGAAAAGCAACCAAGGGGTTTAATTTTAGCCCCGATACTATTTGGCAGAAAGAGTTGGAAGCTTCTTTTATGTACGAAGATACACTCGATCAGACCAAGGTAACCGCCGAAGTAAAAGAAGATATGGAAGCAGATAACCCTATGGATAGGCTTGTTTGTGGCGATGTTGGGTTCGGAAAAACAGAAATTGCAATAAGAGCTGCCTTTAAAGCTGTACAAGACGGAAAACAAACTGTTGTGCTTGTTCCCACCACAATTCTTGCTGAGCAGCATTACAATACATTCAAAGACAGGTTATCGCAGTTCCCGGTTAGGGTTGAAGCTATATCACGCTTTCAATCAAAGAAAAAGCAAGATGAAATTATTAAAGATTTAATAAACGGTAAAGTTGATATAGTTATCGGTACACACAGACTGATATCAAAAGACGTACATTTTAAAAACTTAGGTCTTTTAATTATTGATGAAGAACATAAATTTGGTGTGAAGGCAAAAGAAAAACTTCGCTCACTAAAAATAAATGTTGATACTCTTACAATGACAGCTACACCAATACCGCGAACATTAAATCTTTCGCTTTTGGGCGCCAGGGATTTATCAATAATTGCAACGCCTCCGCCAAACAGACAACCGATAAACACTAAGGTTTCTACATTTGATATTCTTAAAATGAAAGAATGGATTTTAAAGGAAGTTAAGAGAAACGGACAAATTTATTTGGTTCACGACCGCGTTAAATCAATAGACAAATTAGCTGACTATATCAGAAAATATATACCTGATGTTAAGGTTGCTGTTGCTCATGGACAGATGAAACCTTCCCAATTGGAAGAAGTAATCCACGGTTTTATGAACAGAGAGTTTGATGTGTTAATCTCCACTAAAATTATTGAATCAGGTATAGACATACCTAATGTAAACACTATTATAATAAACAGAGCAGACAGATTCGGTTTGGCAGAACTTCATCAACTGCGCGGAAGGGTGGGAAGATCGGACAGACAAGCTTATGCTTATTTTATTGTTCCTTCGCTTTCCGGAATTACTAAAAAAGCCTTAAGAAGATTACAGGCTATTGAAGAATATACAGATATCGGTGCAGGTTTCAATCTTTCAATGAGGGATATGGAAATAAGAGGTACCGGAAATTTATTGGGAACTGAACAAACAGGTTTTATAAACAATGTCGGTTTTGAACTGTATATGAAATTAATAAACGAAACTGTAGAAGAGTTAAAATATCAAGAATTTAAAGAGATATTTAAGGAGTTACCGAAGACAGAAGAAAAAACCGATCCTAAAATTGATACTTATTTTGAAATAGGAATCCCAAAAACATATATGCCGGAACAAAAAGACAGGCTTAACTTTTATACATCTTTTTTCTCTGTAGAAAATATAAAAGAGATTGAAGAAATTAAGGATGAGTTATTGGATAGATTTGGCCCAACGCCTCTGTTGGTTAAAAGATTAATCGCAATTTCATACTTAAAATATTACGCATCCTATGCATTGTTTGAAAGAGTAAATATGCAGAGAGAAAGAACAATAATTATTTTACCAAAAGGTGACCGGGAAGAATATTATAAATTTAAGTTTGTTGAAATGATGCGTTTTATTCTGGACAAATACAAAAACACTATTTCGTTTAAGCAGGATAAAGACATAATGAAATTGATAATTAAAAATAATTTTGAATCCCCCGAAGTATTGCTTACTTTTCTAATAACTTTCTGTAATGAAATTATTGAATTGTTCAACATTAAAGAAGATGTGGAAAAAACAGGCACTTAAATTTTGTAATATAAATTGACAGTTTGCTGAGTTTAATCTATTTTTAAATAAATTATATGGGATTACTTATGGGTAAAGTAAATTTCTTAGATAAAGTTAGCGTGGAAGAAATAAAAACTTTCATAAACAATCTTGCCAATAATCATCGCGTTTCGTCTTCTACTCAAAATCAGGCTTTGCAGGGAATTTTATTCCTATATACTATCCCATTATATTATTTTAAAGATGTGTTATTAAATAGGTTAGAAAAAATCTTACTTGTCCGCTAACCGGCGGAATTAACAGCCGAA
>JADFGB010000141.1 GCA_022567875.1 Bacteroidota bacterium
TTATTAATCCTGGACCTACCGGATTAAACAGAATGGATTTAATATCAGAGGATCAATACTATGAAGTTTTTAACTCTTTACCCCCTGATAATGAAAAACTTGATGACGATGATCCAAACAAATTTATTGCAAAGATAGGAGGGGACGGGGTAAAAGAAATTCTTAGCAATACTAATATCGAACAACTTGCAATAGAATTAAGAGATCAACTAAAGGTTGAAACTTCTCAGCAGAAAAAAACTGATCTGCTAAAAAGATTAAGAGTAATAGAAGCATTCAAAGAAGATGAAAATAAAGTTGAAAATAAACCTGAATGGATGGTGCTTGACTACATACAAATCATACCGCCTGAGTTAAGACCTTTAGTACCTTTAGAAGGTGGAAGATTTGCTACAAGTGATCTTAATGACCTTTATAGAAGAGTTATTATTAGAAACAACAGGTTGAAAAGACTTATTGAAATTAAAGCTCCGGAAGTAATTTTAAGAAATGAAAAAAGAATGCTTCAAGAATCTGTTGATGCCTTGTTTGATAATTCAAGAAGAGGAAGTGCAGTAAGAAGCGATAATAACAGACCTTTAAAATCATTAAGCGATATGCTTAAGGGTAAGCAAGGAAGATTTCGTCAGAATCTACTTGGAAAACGTGTTGATTATTCTGGACGATCTGTTATTGTTGTTGGACCTGAATTAAAATTACATCAATGTGGTTTACCAAAGGATATGGCTGTCGAGCTATTCAAACCATTTATAATAAGACAATTAATAAGCAGAGGCTATAATAAAACAGTTAAAAGTGCCCGAAAAGTTGTAGATAAAAAAGACCCGATAATTTGGGATATTTTAGCCAAGATTATTGATAGTCATCCAATAATGTTAAACCGCGCGCCTACTCTTCATAGGCTTGGTATACAGGCATTTCAACCTATTTTAATTGATGGAAAAGCAATACAATTACATCCAATGGTTTGTACTGCTTTTAATGCTGATTTTGATGGCGACCAAATGGCAGTGCACGTACCTCTTTCATACGCAGCTCAGTTAGAGGCATCTTTGCTAATGTTAAGTAGTCACAATATTCTATCTCCTCAAAACGGAAGTGCGATTATTGTACCCACACAGGATATTGTTCTTGGTTGTTATTACATAACAAAATCTAAAGATGGTGAAAAAGGTGAAGGGATGTCATTTTCATCATCTCAAGAAGTACTAATTGCTTATAATAATAAAGTAATTAATCTTCATGCTAAAATTAAAGTTAGAATTGACGGTGAAATGATAGACACAACTACAGGTCGTATTATCTTTAACCAAATTGTTCCAAAAGAAATGGGCTTCTTCAATGAATTGTTAATTAAAAAAACTTTTGGCGGATTCATAAGCAAAATGTTTATGAAACTTGGAAATAAAGTAACCGCAATATTCTTAGATAAACTTAAGGAAATTGGTTTTAGATATTCAACTGCAGGCGGTCTTTCTGTTAGTTATGCAGATATGATAATTCCTAAAGAAAAAGCTGGAATGATAGCCAAAGCGAATGAAAAAGTAAACGGAATTTTAAATGAACACGAACAAGGTGTTATTACAGATGCAGAAAGATATAACAAAATTATAGATATTTGGACTCATACCACCAATGATGTTTCTCGTGCTTTGATGAGTGTGATTAAAAAACATAATCACGGTTTTAATTCACTTCACATGATGGTTGATTCCGGTGCAAGAGGTTCGCAAGAGCAGGTAAGGCAGTTAGCAGGTATGCGTGGATTGATGATGAAACCCCAAAAATCATTATCGGGACAAGCAGGTGAAATTATTGAGAATCCTATTGTTGCAAACTTCAAAGAAGGACTATCTGTGCTTGAGTATTTCATTTCCACACACGGTGCAAGAAAAGGTCTTGCTGATACAGCTCTTAAAACAGCTGATGCAGGATATTTAACAAGACGTTTAGTTGATGTTGCTCAAGATGTTATTATTACAGAAAATGATTGCGGAACTATTTTGGGTATTGAAGTAAAAGCTATTAAAGATGTAGAACAAGAAAGAGAACCACTCGCTGAAAGAATAACAGGTCGTATAGTGCAGGAAGATGTATATGACCAAAGAACAGATGAGCTAATTATAGAAATAGGTGAAGTGATAACTGAACAATTAGCTGAAAATATTGAAGATGCAAATATTGATTCGGTATATATTCGCACTGTACTTACTTGTGAATCGAAGCAGGGCGTGTGTGTTAAATGTTATGGTAGAAATCTAACAAACGGAAAATTAGTTGAAATTGGTGAAGCAGTAGGTATTGTTGCTGCACAATCAATTGGTGAACCTGGTACTCAGTTAACACTTAGAACTTTCCACTTGGGTGGTACTGCATCAAGAATTGCAAGTCAATCACAAGTTGAAACCACAATTGAAGGTATGGTAAAATTTGAACATATAAATTTTGTTGAAAAAACTGATTTTATGGGTTCAATTAAAGTTGTAACCGGTAGAAGAGGTGCTATTGGAATTTATGATGAAAACAACAGAAAGGTTAAGAATTTTGATATACCTTATGGTTCGGAATTGATGGTTAATGAAGGAGGATTAGTTAAAAAAGGTCAAACTCTTTTTACACATGATCCATACAACGCAGTAATTTTATCTGATATAAAAGGAATGGTAAGATTTATTGATATGCAGGATGGAGTTACAATTAAACAGGTAACTGATGAACAAACCGGACACGTACAAAAGGTTGTTATTGAATCTAAAGATAAAACATTAACTCCAAGTATTGCAATTGAATCTGAAGACGGAAAAAGAAAAACATTTAATATACCAAATGGTGCTTATTTATCTATTGAAGAAGGTGAAGATATTGTTGCAGGAACAATCCTTGCAAAAATATCTAAATCAGCAACAAAGAGTAGAGATATTACAGGTGGTCTTCCAAGGGTAACAGAACTTTTTGAAGCAAGAAGTCCTCAGGATGCTGCAATTGTTAGTGAAATTGAAGGAATTGTTAGATTTGGTGCAAGAAAAAAAGGTTCAAGAGAAATATTTGTGACTGCTCCCGATAAATCTGATGAGAAAAAATATAATGTTCCACTTGGAAAACATATACTTGTTCAAGACTTAGATGAGATACCTGTTGGTGAAAAAATTACTGACGGACCTATTGACCCTCATGATATTCTTAAAATTAAGGGAACAAGTGCTGTGCAGGAATATCTTGTAAATGAAACCCAGGATGTTTATAGGCTGCAAGGTGTAAAAATTAACGACAAACATATAGAAGTTATTGTACGCCAAATGCTGCAGAAAATTAGAATTATTCATCCGGGCGATACTAAATTCTTGGAAGAAGATTTAGTGGGTAAAATTGCATTTTTAGCTGAAAATCAAAAAGTTACTACATTGGTTTTTATTGAAGACAAGGGTGACTCTAATTTCAATAATGGTCAGTTAGTACCAAGGAGCCAATTTAGAAAAATTAATGCCGAACTAAAAAGTAAGGATAAAAACCCTTCTATAGGTAGGGATGCAGAACCTGCAACATTTGAAAACGTACTGTTAGGCATTACACAAGCAGCATTATCAACAGAAAGTTTTATCTCAGCTGCTTCTTTCCAAGAAACAACAAAGGTTCTTACCAATGCTGCAATTGCTGCAAAAGTTGACAATCTTATTGGTCTGAAAGAAAATGTTGTTATGGGACGTTTAATACCAGCAGGAACCGGAATAAAAAAATATAAAAATATTTTGTTTCCTTCCGATGAAAAAATAGTAGAGGAAAAACCGGAAGAAAAAGTAGAAGCTTAAAAAAAAATAATTTAGAGGTGATTTCACACAAAAACTAGCCGTTACATGAAAAGATCGTGACGATACGGCATTTTACTAAATTAGACTAATAAATTTTCTGGCGTGTATTTGACAGTAGGTTCTGTTATTAACTATCACAACTGTCGTCGCAGCAGCAGTCACAGTCCCCAGATGGCACATCAGCATAAGCCTTATGTGTGTCAAAAAGACCGCTTAATAAACCTGTGTTCTTGGCAGTACTTTTGTCTGTATCTATTAATTTACCTGTAAACAGACGAAATCCTGTAGCCACAACAAGCAAAAGAAGAGCGAGGAATACAATTTTAATTATTTTAGATGATGTTCTCATAATTAATAAATTTACTATCTTCTATAATATACGATAATAACAAACTTTCACAAAAAATAACATACTGTTTAAAATACTAAGCAAATGGGTGTGGTTCTAAGTTAAGTTGTTTTACCGATTTAACCCCTATTTTTAATGGCACTTCTTTTATCCGTTTGCCCCCAAAAGCAGGGAGAGACTCTTTAAGATAAAGAGGTTGGAGTTGTGGAGATTTGACCATAACTACTGCCATGCCATCTAATTTCCCCCTAATTTTTTTTTCAAGTATCTCTTTATAAATAACCTGATACTTATTTTCCCTAAAAAATTCTAAAAGATTTTCTAATTGTTCTTTTTTTTTATCAAAAATTTTATATTTAGGAAATTCATCATAGTTTTTTACTGAACCGGACGTCCAAAAAAGTATATTTTTTATTTTTTCCTTTGGACACCAGTATAAAAGCCTC
>JADFGB010000142.1 GCA_022567875.1 Bacteroidota bacterium
GATTGTCAATAGCCTGTGAACTATAATATATTTTTGCATTTCCTGTTGCCTGCATATCAATACTATTCCCAACAAAGACAGCAGCACCAATAATTCCGGAATTTCCTGTGGTTTTAGTTTCTACAGATGACTGACCGTATGCAACAACAAGACCATGAAAAGTGAAATTTCCGGACATTTCCAAATTTCCATTTATAATTAAAATTCCATAACCATAAGCACTTCCTGTAAAATGTACATCCCCTGTTATATAAGTAATTTGTGGTTCGGACATAGTACCAAAGACACTCCCTGTGGAATAAGTACCTGTAGGAAGGGTTATATCAGCAGCAAAAATAAAATTTTCTGATATTTCCAGCCAATTGGTTTTATCTTGTACAACTCTAACGCTTGGTGCACCTCCAGCCCCCTGTATTGAATTACTGATTTTAGATTTAATATTGTCTATTATGAAAGCACTGTCTGCCTGTGTTTCAACCCCAATTCCCGGTAAAGGGGAACCTGGAATTTCACTTCCGTCTATGTTATGATCATTTCCACTTATGTCCATATTTCCACCTAGGTTTATACTAAGATTATTTGATGATATAAATAGAGATGAATTTACATCAGGTACAATGATTGCATCTCTTTTGGCTTTAACTATTGTTGTATGACTATTTCCATTAAAATGCCCAATAGATTTAATAGTTAGTAATGAATCATTTCCTTGAATATAAATATCATAACTCCCATTCATTAGAGTATTATTTAAATAATTACCCATTAAAGTTTTATTTCTTCTTATTTTTTCCAAATATATTTCTACGCCTGAATTGGCAATAAGTCTTGTTTGAGTATTGACAAAAGAATTGATTGTGCCTTGTAATCCTATTTCCGAATTTTTATTAAGACTAATTATTAATATTGAAATTATTATAGAAACTCCCATTGACAGTATTATGATTAATTTCCCCATATCAAATGTTCCTTGGATTTATTGAAAGCTCCCAATAAGTAAAAAGGTATTTACTTTGTTGGTCTTCGTTTACAACCACTGGAGACTCTACCCATATCTCAGCAGTTATATATTTTATATTGCTAAGCACTGTTGTTGTTGTGCCATCAATTGCTTTATATGAAAATTTTATGTCCGTTATACCAAGTGAAGGTCCTTTTGAAGTATCACTATTAATAACTCTATATAATATCTTATCATTCGGGTTTTCTGTATTTAATACCTCCGTTGAATCGCTTAAAAAATATGATAATGTATCTATAACTCCATTTGAATCAATATCTGCTATAAATTTTATTTCGTTTGAAAGTGCAGTAATTATAGAAGTTCCACTATAACCAAATCCAATTTTCCTAAAATCATTTTCAATTATATCCGAAAGAGTTTTTGCATCCAGACTTAACTTCAAATTTGAATTAGACTTAAAACGAATCTGGGATGAATAAATATTTAAATTAGTAATGCCAAGCATCACAAAGCCGGCAATTACAAAAGCACTCAATAAATCAATTATTGTATCCATTATTTTAATGTAAATATGAATGATAAAGTTATTGGATAGCTCAAATAAATATTAGTTACTGTAACAGTAACTTTTTTATAAAATGTTTGAGATGAGCTAACATTATTAGGATTATTTTCTTCAACATATTGAATCACACACATTACGCTGTAACCTTCTGTGTGTGGTGCATCAATATTTCTCACAAAATTATTATAATCATCAATGTCATTGTAATTAGGATAAGTTTCCCCAGCATCAGGTCCTAAATTTGCTGAAGAAGTTAAACTTAGAACATTTGTAGTTGGAAATTCTGTTGTGGATTTATCAAAACTCTTAACCTTAATTTCTTCAATTAAATCATTAGCCAAAGAAATTGCGGTTAAACTAATTTTATTTTCAATCTCAACTGTCGAAGTTGTTAAAATTGCTTTATTAAATCTCAAAGATGTTAATGATAAAATAAACATGCCGCCAATTGCTAAAAAAGATTGTATATTCATCGTAATTTTTATAAAATGAAAATTATTATTAAATAGTAGTTATACTTCAGCAATAAATATGCCTAAATAATGGAATGTGAAAAGTGTTGAAAAAATGTTTTTTTGAATGGATGGGAAAACAATTATTTTATAAATGGTTTACCGGACGGCATATCTGACGTCAAATTTGTCGTTTATAATTAAATTATTTTTTTACTTTTTGTAAGCGTCTTTGCAAAGTTCTTTCACTTATACCCAGAATAAAAGCAGCTTTCTGAACATTACCGTTTGTATGTTTCATAACAACTTTTATATAATCTTTAACGACAGCATCAATAGAATTAAATTTGTTTTCTACAACACCGAAATTATCTAATACTGAATTAGAGATATCAGGGATATCAATTTGGGTTATTAATGTTTGATCTTTAGTTTTGGCAACTGCATTTAAGACTATGTTTTCTAACTCTCTTACATTACCGGGGTACGAATAATGATTTAATTTTATAAGAATTTCATCTTCAAAGCCTAAAACATTTTTCTTATAAATTTTATTTCCTATTGCAAGAAAATGATTAGTGAGAAGTGTAACATCTTCCTTGTGTGAACGCAAAGGAGGAAGGTTAATAAACCCTCTTGTTAGTCTATAATATAAATCCTTCCTAAACTCATTACGTTCAATAGCAGCGGATAAATCCTTATTTGTAGCGGCTATAATACGTGAATTTAATTTGATAGGTTTTGAACTGCCTATTCTGTAAAGTTCATTATACTGAATAGTTCTGAGTAATTTGCCCTGTAATTCCATTGGTAATTCACCAATCTCATCAAGAAAAATTGTGCCGGAATTTGCTGATTCAAAATAACCTTTTTTTTGAATTTCAGCTCCAGTGAATGCACCTTTTTCGTGACCAAAAAGTTCGCTTTCAAATAAAGATGGTGAAATTGAAGCGACATTAACAACAACAAAAGGTTTATCTTTTCTTTCTGAAAATTCGTGAATTTTCCTTGCTATTAAATCTTTTCCTGTTCCTGTTTCACCTGTTATTAAAATAGTTTCGTTTGTTGGTGCAAATATTTTAACTAATTCAAAAACTTTGAAAACCTCTTTGGAATTAGTAATAATTTCAGGAAACTCTTTTTCCCATTTTTTCTCCGTTGCTTTATCAAAATTTCTTAGAGCATCACGCTCTAAGGAAAGAAGCTTTTTCTCAAGGGCACGCTTTATTGTAAGAAATAATCTATCCAAATCAGGTGGTTTAGTGATAAATTCGTAAGCACCAAGATTAATTGCTTCTAAAGCTAATTTAACATCTTCAATCGCAGTTACCATTATAACAGGTATTTGAGGAAATTTCTGATTGACTTTATCTAATAATTCCATTCCATTCATCTGAGGCATATATATATCTAACATAATAAGATCAATGTTTTTCTTTTCCAAAATATTTAACACTTTCAGGGGGTTGGTTTCAGTAATTATATTATTATAACCTTCATCATTAAGTAAATTTTGCAAAAGATTAAGATAAGAGGCTTCGTCATCCACTATCAGAATAGAACTATTATTCATCAAAATCTCGTTTTATAATTATTAGATTGTATTGCACAATATTATATCGATAAAACAAATTTATCAAATTTTTCCTTAAATTTATTTTTATTTCTTCTGACCTGTTTTACAATCATTAATCATTCCAAATAATTTCATCCCAAATTTTTGTATTTTAAATATTAATTAAAATATATTTTAGACATATTACCAAGGAAAGAATTATGGCATCAAATATAGATATGATTAAAAAAGTTTATTCCGAACTTGGGAGCAAAATTGAAAAAGCAAGATCAATTGTTGGAAGGCCATTAACCTATACGGATAAAGTACTTTATGCTCATTTAATTGTTTTACCTGAAAAAGAACTAAAAAGAGGTGAAGATTATACAGAACTTTCACCTGACAGAGTTGCAATGCAGGATGCTACAGCTCAAATGACGTTGCTTCAATTTATGCATGCAGGTAAAAAAGAAAGCGCAGTTCCAACAACTGTACACTGCGATCATTTAATTCAGGCACAAGTAGGCGCTAAAGATGATCTACTGCAGGCTACAACAGATAACAAAGAAGTATATGATTTTCTTCAAAGTTCTTCTAACAAATATGGAATCGGTTTTTGGAAACCGGGTGCGGGCATCATTCATCAAGTAGTAATAGAGAATTATGCGTTCCCAGGTGGAATGATGATCGGCACAGATTCTCATACACCAAATGCGGGTGGACTGGGAATGATTGCAATCGGCGTTGGTGGTGCTGATGCAGTTGATGTAATGACTGGACTTCCCTGGGAACTTAAATGGCCCAAAATTATTGGTGTAAAATTAGGTGGAGAAGTTGAAGTTAATGATTTTAATACTTTAACTGCCGCTTCCAATAATGGAGAGTTCATTGTAGCTACAGGAGCAGGTGTCTTTGCTTATGAAAGTGGAGACACAGCCAGAATTAGTTTAGGTGTTGGAACAACTGATGATCCAGCATTTGCTTCATTAATAGCCAGTCCTATTATTGGCAGTACATCT
>JADFGB010000143.1 GCA_022567875.1 Bacteroidota bacterium
AAGAAATGAAGATAAGGATTCACGATACTTGTATAACAACAGCAGAAAGATTCGGTACACCAGGAAATTATGTCAACGGAGCAAATATAGCCGGGTTTTTAAAAGTTGCCGATGCAATGATGGATCAAGGATTAGTATAATATTTTTTAGTTTGAATATATCTGTTTATTTATATTTATACATATTAACTTATAAAAATATAAATATATATTAGAGCATGAGTAAAAATAATCATCAGATTGAAGAAGTCTTTGGCGACCGCATTAAAAAATTCCAAAAATTAATGCGTGTAAAAATACGAGAGATCCTCCTTGTTTCAAGTATATACGATAACTACATTTTTGAAGAAGACGGCAGATTATACGAACTCATCAGACAAGAATACCAAGACCTTAACTTAAACCAATCTCCGGAAATTATACACGTTACTACAGGTAAAGAAGCCATTGAACTTGCTCTTAATGAAGATACCATTGATCTTATAATTACTACTCTACATGTTGAAGATATGCATGTAATTCATTTTGCTCAAATGGTTAAAAAAGCCGGAATAGATACACCAATAATTCTATTAGCTTATGATAACCAAGAAAGACGAGAATTAGTTGCTAATTATGATACATCTGTATTAGAAAGAATATTTATTTGGCAGGGTAATTATCAATTACTTATTGGAATAATAAAATATATTGAAGATAGATTAAATGTTGAGCATGATACTTTTTCAGCCGGGGTACAGTCAATAATTTTGATTGAAGACAATGTAAAATTTTACTCTTCATATTTACCATTAATTTATACTGAAATTTTCAAACAGTCACAAAGACTTATTTCCGAAGGGATAAATCTAACACACAAATTTTTAAGAATGAGAGCACGCCCAAAAATTTTGTTATGCACTACTTATGAAGAAGCAGAAAGCTATTTTGAAAAATATAAAGAAAACATACTTGGTGTAATTACAGATATTAATTTCAAACATTACGGTGTTAGAGACCCGGAAGCAGGATTAAAATTTTCGAAATATGTAAAATCATATCAAAAAGATATACCGATATTATTACAATCAGGTAACTTAGAATTTAAAGAAAAAGCAAATGAAGTAGGAGCTTCTTTCTTATATAAAAATTCCCCCCGACTTTTGCATCATTTAAGAAAATTTATGCTTGATAATTTTGGCTTTGGAGATTTCGTTTTTCAGAATGAAGACGGTACAGAAGTAGCACGTGCAAATAATCTTAAAGCATTGGAAGAAAAAATAAGAACAATTCCTGATGAATGTTTGCTGCATCACGGTGAAGGAAATCATTACTCAAAATGGTTAAAAGCAAGAACAGAATTTTATTTAGCACATAAATTAAGACCAATAAAAGTATCAGATTTTAATAATGTCTCTGACCTACGTACAAATTTATTAAAAGCATTAAAAAATTACCTTGATTATAGACAGCAAGGCATTATCACTGATTTTGACACGGAAACTTTTGATCCGGAATATAGTTTTTCCAGAATAGGGGGAGGTCTTTTAGGCGGTAAAGCAAGGGGGCTAGGTTTTATTAATTCTCTTATTTATAACTACGGATTAAAAAATAAATTTAAAGATATAGAAATTACAGTACCTTCTGCAATAGTTTTAGCAACTGATATTTTTGATCAATTTATGGAAATGAATAAACTGGAAAATTTTGCTATAAACGAATCTGATGATATAAAGATTGTTAAAAAATTTATTAAAGCAGAACATTTTCCGTTAGATGTTGTTAATAAACTTTTGTTATATCTGCAAATGGTTAAAGTACCGTTGGCAGTTAGATCTTCAAGCTTATTGGAAGACTCGCAATTTCAGCCTTTTGCCGGTGTTTACCAAACCTATATGACTCCAAACAGTAATAATGATTTGGAAACAAGATTAATCGAATTATTAAATGCAATAAAAGCCGTATACGCATCAACATACTTTAAAAAAGCAAAAAATTATCTTGAATCAACGTCGTATAGATTAGAAGAAGAAAAAATGGCTGTAATAATTCAAAGGCTTGTTGGTCAGCAACATGAAGAAAGATTTTATCCTAATTTATCCGGTGTAGCAAAATCATATAATTTTTATCCTATTTCTCCTCAAAAATCATCAGACGGAATAGCACAAGTTGCATTAGGTTTGGGCAAAACTGTTGTTGAAGGTGGAAATTCTGTAAGATTTTGTCCTAAATATCCTAAACATCTCCTTCAATTCTATTCTGCAATTGAAACGTTAAAAAATGCACAAAAAGAATTTTTTGCATTAGATACAAAATCAGAAAGTGATTACTTTCAAAATGCAAATGAGGACCCGCTATTAAAAATATATGAGTTAGACACAGCAGAAAAAGACGGAACTTTGAACAATATAGCTTCAACATATTCACCCGAAAATAATGTTGTCTACGATGGAACATCAAGAAAAGGGATGAGGGTTGTTACTCTTGCACCAATATTAAAGCATAACACTTTTCCACTTGATAAAATCATTGAAGCAATACTGGATTTAGGTTCCTGGGGTATGGGCACAGCAATTGAAATTGAATTTGCTGTAAACTTTGATGTACCAAAAGGAAAATTGAAAGAATTTTCTATGCTTCAAATGCGACCCTTAGTTGTTAACAGCGAACTGGAGCAGGTTACTATTTCAGATATTAAAGAAGAAGATATTATTTGCAGAAGTTCTCAAGTGTTAGGCAACGGTTTAAATGATAATATATATGATATCATTTTTATCGATAAAAATAAATTTGAACGAAGTAACGGCACTGAAGCAGCATTAGAAATTAATGATTTCAATAAAAAATTATTAAAAAAGAACAGACCATATTTACTTATTGGAATGGGAAGATGGGGTACATTAGACCCCTGGTTAGGAATACCTGTAACCTGGGATCAAATATCCGGAGTGGGTACTATTGTTGAATCAGTATTTAAAGATTTAAGTGTAACTCCTTCTCAGGGAACACACTTTTTTCATAATCTTACTTCAAACAGAATCGGCTATTTCACAATTAATCCATTTACTAAATTGGGCACTATTAACTGGGAATGGCTCTACAAACAAAAGCCTGTAGAAGAAAAAATGTTTACAAAACATTTACAATTTGAAAAACCCCTGATTATTAAAATTAATGGTCAGCAAAACTACGGGGTTATTTTGAAGCCATGTTGATAATACATATTTTTAAATTATTCTTTTTATTTAATTAAAGAAAAACATCCTTAAAATATGTATTTAATATTAATACATCTCCTTTTTATAAAATCTAATCTTAAATTATCTTACGGAGGAAAAACATGTCCGATTATGCAAAAGATTTAATGGCTGATGTTAAAGCAAAAAATCCTGCTCAGCCGGAGTTTCATCAAGCAGTTGAAGAAGTAATTGAATCACTTACAATAGTTTTAGAAAAACATCCTGAATACCGTGCAGCTAAAATATTAGAAAGATTAATAGAACCTGAAAGAGTTATTATATTTCGTGTACCCTGGGTAGATGAACAAGGTGAAATACACATAAACAGAGGTTACAGAATAGAAATGAACAGTGCAATTGGTCCATATAAAGGTGGCTTGCGTTTTCATCCATCTGTTAATTTAGGTATTCTAAAATTTTTAGCCTTTGAACAAGTATTTAAGAATAGTTTAACCACACTACCAATGGGCGGTGGTAAAGGCGGTTCAGATTTTGATCCTAAAGGCAAAAGTGATTTAAAAATAATGAGATTCTGCCAAGCATTTATGAGTGAACTGTTTCGTCACATTGGACCTAATACAGACATACCTGCAGGCGATATTGGTGTTGGCGGAAGAGAGATCGGTTATATGTTCGGACAGTATAAAAAATTGAAAAAGGAATTTAAGAAACTTCCGCCAGAGTTTTTGGCAAAAGTGCGCGGTCCCCTTGCGGCGGCTAAAACAGAGAAAGATATTGAGAAGATTTTGAGGGGGGAAGTGCCGGGAAGACCTAAAACTCAATTTGTATCGGGGCAGATTCGCGTACTCTCTGAAACTGAAGCTCCTATATTACCAAAAATAAAAAATGTTTTAGAATTAAGAATTTACTTAATTCAAAGTGTTGATTCATATAAATTAGCTGAAAAAATAAATAATATTTGTAACAACATTGTATGATTTTTTGACAAATAAACATTTATCACATTATGAAAATATAATTTTTCACAACCCCTATGAAAATTTGAAAATTGATAATTTGAATTTCAAACCACCAATAATTAAATTGAATGTCAAGTTGATAAAATATATAAAACTACACGAACATATACATGCAAAATATTATAAACCTTATAAATATAAAAAAATTAAATCTTTATATACTACATCTAATTCTGATGATATTATTAATCAAAAAATACAAAAAGATATTGGAGAACCTCATCCTTTTGAATATAATACAATAGAACAATTATCAAAAAGATTTGCACTTATATCTGCTGTTATAGATAAAATTTGTGATTTCGCATTAGGAGATGGTTATGTAATTTCTTCTAATA
>JADFGB010000144.1 GCA_022567875.1 Bacteroidota bacterium
CTGCTATTGAGGGTACAACCGCAAATCCTCCATTTAAATCTGCGGAAGGAAAGAGAAAGAAGGTAATAACATTATGTCCAAGCTGGAATATGTGACAAAACCCACATCGTGGTTCCACATATTCTGCCATATAATTATCATCAATCTTTTTGAATCCAACCGGGATTATTCCATCCTCGGGGATGAGTTCTGAGGTAGACTTTACTTCAGAACTCCCACACGGCACTAATCCCGCTGCTTGGGTATTTAAGGGAACAAGAATAGTTCCAAATAAAACTATTACAATTGAGAGTATTAGTATTTTTTGTGAGATGTTTCGCATATTTTGTACCCCTGGCAGGATTCGAACCCACAATAACAGTTCCGAAGACTGTTGTGATATCCATTTCACCACAGGGGCTATGTCGTAAATTCTACCATAAAAAAGTATTCCTGCCGGATCGCAGTCATAAAAATTTATTCTTCTTTTAAATTGAAACATTATAAATAATTGCCTTAAAAATCCTATTTTTTAACATAATATCTAAAAAATTAAAGAATGTAAAACGATAATTATTCCACAATTAAATATAGATTAAAATAAATTTAGTTTTTAAAACTCCCATCATTCTTAATAAAAAAAATATAATCCTTGTAATTGTGCTTTTATCACTTTATTTTTTCATAAATTTTTTTAATTCATAAATATTTTAGAGAGGATTATATGAGAAATTACCTTATGGAATTTATCGGGACTATGTTTTTAGTTTTAGCTATTGGGTTTTCAAATAATCCATTAGCAATAGGACTAATGTTAATGGCTATGGTATATATGGGTGGACATATATCCGGCGGACATTATAATCCTGCTGTAACACTTGCAGTTTTTATACGGGGTAAAATTGAAGGAAAATTTGTTGCAGGTTATATGATTTCACAAGTATTAGGTGCATTCACTGCAGCATTAATTTTTTACTTAATTAATTCACATAGCTTCTATCCTGCACCTGCAGAAGGAGTTGTTTTATGGAAGACAATTTTGCTGGAACTTATATTTACTTTTGCTCTTTGTTCAGTAGTGTTAGCAACTGCTACTAATGAAAAAATTAGTGGAAATTATATTTATGGTCTTGCAATTGGATTAACAGTAACCGCATCAGCATATTCAGTAGGCAGTATTACAGGTGGAGCTTTTAATCCATCTGTGTTTTTAGGCCCAATGTTGATGGATGTAATAACCGGTGGAACATCATATAATCATTTATTACTTTATTTAATTGGTCCTTTTTCCGGTGGTGTTTTAGCAGCTATTGTTTATAAATACCTAAATAAAAATTAAATTTAACTTTTTTATGCCTTCGTTATTATATAAAGAATAGCGAAGGCATTTAAATCATTTTAATATCATCCAAGAATGGTAAACTATTTCTTGTTTTTTTCACATCCACAATATTAATTTCTGTGAAAAATATTCCCTCTTCATTTTCAATTCCGATTATCTCATTCCCCATAGAATCATAAACACTGCTCCAACCGTTATATTTTATATTCCCTGTATCCCCCACCCTGTTTACTCCAACAACATAGCATTGGTTTTCAATTGCTCTTGCCCTTAACAAACAACGCCAATGTTCAATCCTGTCAACTGGCCAATTTGCAATATTTACAATTAACTCTGTTCTCTGTTTCGTATAAAATCTATATAGCTCAGGAAAACGAAGATCATAACAAACAGTAAGTCCAATTTTCCACTCATCAATTTCCGAAACTTCTATTTGAGTACCTGCATTGTAATTTTTGTCTTCTGTAGAATAAGTAAATGGATGGATTTTTTTATATATGGATATTATTTCTCCTATAGAATTTATATGTACGGCAGTATTATATATTTGCTCCCCCTCATTAAGCACTATGCCGGTTATTATATTTAAGCTTTTTTCTTTTGCAATATTTTTGAAGAAAGAAAAACTGTCTCCATTCAAATCCTCAGCTATTAGTTTTGAATTCATTGAAAATCCGGTCAGTGCCATTTCGGGAAAAATTAATAAATCAACAGAAGATAAATCGGTACTGAGAATATTTAATATCTGTTTTTTATTTTTTTCTTTATCTTCCCAAACCGGTGAATATTGTATTAAACCTAATTTCATATTAGCCTTATATTATATTTATAAATATATAATATTATTTGTAATTTTAGTATTAAAAAAATTGTAGAAATAATAAAAAATGAATACTGAACTAAAAATAAAAGTAGGAATACTTGGTGCAACCGGAAGCGTAGGGCAAAAATTTATTTCATTGTTAGAAAATCATCCGTGGTTTGAAATTACAGAAATTACCGCATCCGAAAAATCAGCAGGTAAAAAATATAAAGAAACTGTAAACTGGGTATTATCAAATCCTATTCCAAAATCAATCAGCGAAAAAATTATTAAAAAATGTAAACCTAATCTTGATTGCAAGATCGTATTCTCAGGTTTGGATTCAAGTGTAGCTGGAGAAATTGAAAAAGATTTTGCCCAAAATGGCTACATTGTAATTTCTAATTCTAGAAATCATAGAATGGATAAGGATGTTCCCCTTTTAATTCCGGAAGTAAATCCCGACCATTTGAATATTATAAATAATCAGAAATACAATGGAGGCGTAATCGTAACAAATCCTAATTGTTCAACAATAGGTTTAACAATGGCACTTAAACCTCTAATGGATAACTTTGGTATTGAAAGTCTAAATGTAGTTACAATGCAGGCAATATCAGGCGGTGGAATATCTTTAATGCAATCAGATTCGTATATAGATAATGTGATTCCGTTTATCTCAGGAGAAGAAGACAAAATGGAAACAGAACCTTTGAAAATTTTGGGTAACTTTAATTCTGATAAAATAGAAAATGCTGATTTTCCAATCAGTGCACAATGCAACAGAGTAAATGTTTTTGACGGACATACTGAATGCGTTCAGGTAAAATTAAAAAAGAAAGTTTCTTCTGAAAAAATAATTAAAGCCTGGCAAAACTTTAAAGCTGAACCTCAATTTCTTGATCTTCCATCAGCACCAGTAAATCCTATCCACTATTTTGTCGATGAGAATTTACCACAACCAAAACTACAAAAGGATATTGATAAAGGTATGGCAGTTTCCATAGGGCGACTAAGGGAAGATAAGCTGTTTGATTATAAATTTGTTGTATTATCCCACAATACCATCAGAGGTGCCGCTGGTGGTTCAATTCTTTGTGCAGAATTAATGTACGCCCAATCATTAATAAAATAATTATTTCTTAAAAATGAGTTTTAAAAGATAAAAGGCACGATGACGTAGCCTAATCCATCATCATGCCTTGGAAGGTTACTTGAAGGGATTGGTTATTTTATTAACCAATATGAGAAATAATTGTAATCTTTTTGTTTAACTAAATATTACTGAAACTATAACCATATATATAAAAACAATGGTTTCT
Source organism: Bacteroidota bacterium (assembly GCA_022567875.1). Classification (GTDB taxonomy): domain Bacteria; phylum Bacteroidota; class Ignavibacteria; order Ignavibacteriales; family Ignavibacteriaceae. Next base: position 3,446 of record JADFGB010000144.1, read on the forward strand.
CCTCTGAATTAGTTCATATAATATCATAGTTTATAAAAGCTACATAATATTACTATCAACCTTTATTCCAATTATTTTTTTTATAAATAAGTTAAAAATTGCTTTATTTTTGATGAAAATATTAGTGAAGAAAAGTACTCTATTACTATCAAAGAGAAATACAATTAACAAATTGTCAAAAATGAGAATAAAGATTATATTTAAATTTATTGAATTTTCTCATTATTGAATAGAAAACTTTATATTCTTAATAAACGAGAGTAATGTAAAAGAGGCTATTCTATGAAAACAATGAAAATCAAAGATTTTCAAGTTTCCAATTTGAAAATCTATAAAGAGGAGGTATGTTCAAATTGAAAATAACCATTGATACAAAAGAGGACAGTCATGATGATATTAGGAGAATCATCAAGATGCTTTCTTCTTTGGTTGGCCAAGAAGAGGTCATGAGCAACCAAGGCGATTTGTTTAGTGACGATAGCAGTTTAGGTGTGGATACTACTGAGCCTAAAAGTACTCCTTCAACATCTCCAAGTTTGAGCAATTGATCGACCCGAAGGCAGTGTTCAGTCGGGATTTCGGCAACCAAATATGTAGCGAAGGTCGCAAGCGCCTACCAAAAACCGGATGGCCTGACGATTGTAGAACCGGACGAAGCGCAAGCGTGGCTTGCCCCGCTTCCCGTCTCGCGTCTTTGGGGCGCTGGCCCCAAGACCGAAAAGCGGCTTCATGCGCTTTGCCTTTACACGATCCACGATGTGGCTGCGTGCGATCCGGATTGGTTGGCGAAGGAGCTCGGAAGCGTCGGGCGCCGCTTTTATTTGCTCGCCCATGCCAATGACCCGCGGCCCGTCGAGGGACGCAGCTCATCCAAGAGTATTGGATCGGAGTGCACTCTCGCCAAGGACGTAAGCGACGAACTGGAAATCAAGCGATACCTGCGCCGATCCGCTGAGGATATTGCAAAGCGGCTGAGACGCAAGCGTTATGTCGCGTTTGGAGTGCAGGTCAAACTGAAGACGACAACCTTCAAAATGTTGACCCGCCAACACCGGCGCCGTCAGCCAACGGATGGCCCATGTCA
>JADFGB010000145.1 GCA_022567875.1 Bacteroidota bacterium
TTGTAGTTACACATAAAGCAAAAACTGCTGTTAGAAAATGGATAAATAAGGAAGAAGATGAAGTTGTGGAAGCAGGAAAATCTTTGTGGGAAAAAAGAACTAAAAAAATGAAGCTATCTTTTTCCGAAAATGATATTAATAAACTAATAACAAAATTGAAATTTGATAATATAAGGCATTTCTATAAATCACTTGCACACGGTAAAATAAGTATAGATGAAATATTAACAGCAACCACCACTAATGAAGAAAAAGGACAAGTCCCTGAATTAAAATTTGAAAATTTTAAAAATATTGCAAGAGGACAAATAGGTAATGTTATTGTTGATGGCGACAATAAAGGAATACTTTATTCTTACGCAGAATGTTGTAATCCGTTACCTGGTGATCCTATTATAGGATTTATTACTGTTGGAGAAGGTATAAAAATTCATAGAAAAATTTGCACAAATTTATTGAACCTTTCCAAAGAAGATTCAAGTAAATTAGTTCCTGTTCAGTGGCCGTCTTCTGAAGATTCATTATTTGTTGCAGGTTTAACTGTAAAAGGTGAAGATGCTCCAGGTATCTTAAATGATATATCACATGCAATTGTTACCTATCAAAATACTAATATCAAATCAATCAATATTAGCACTAACAAATCTACTTTTGAAGGTAGTGTTACAGTATACGTGCAAAACCTGGAACATCTTTCTCGTCTGGTTGAAAGGCTTAAAAAATTGAAATGTATTTATTCTGTTGAAAGATTTGAGCAGTCATAAATGATGGAAGGTCTGAATTTAAAACGAATATTAGCTATAGACTATGGGACAAAGAGGGTAGGTCTTGCATTAACCGATCCTTTACTAACTTTTGCATATCCATTTAAGACATTATTAAATGACAAAACTTTATGGAAACAATTAAAACTTATAATGGATGAAAAAGGGATACATAAGATAATCCTTGGATACCCAATAAGAGAAGACGGAAAAGAATCAATTTTAATTCCGAAAATAAATAAATTTAAAGAAAAGTTAGAAAAATTATTTAAAGTTGATATTATTTTATGGGATGAAATTTATACATCAAGAATTGCTGAAAAAAGAATTTTAGAAACACGAACAAAGAAAAAAGACAGAAGAGATAAGAAATTAATTGACAGCAATGCCGCTGCAATTATGTTACAAGAATATCTTGATTAAAAATAATAAAAACAAATAATAAAATAATTGACATTTATAGCTTGAAAAAGTATTTTCAGTATATAAATTAAACAATTAAATGGGAGCAACTACATGACATTGGACGCACTCGGAATGATCGAAACAAAAGGACTGGTTGGATCAATTGAAGCTGCAGATGCAATGGTAAAAGCAGCAAAAGTAGAATTACTCGGTAAAGAAACAATTGGTGGTGGCTATGTAACAGTAATGGTACGAGGTGATGTTGGCGCTGTAAAAGCAGCAACAGATGCCGGTGCAGCCGCAGCACAAAGAATAGGTGAACTTGTGTCTGTACATGTAATTCCTCGCCCTCACGCAGAAGTAGAAAATATTCTTCCAAAAAGAAAGTAATATATTATGTCAACAGCTTTGGGGTTAGTTGAAACAAGGGGTTTGGTAGCTGCAATTGAAGCAGCAGATGCAATGTTAAAAGCTTCAAATGTTAAACTTATCGGGAAAGAAATAACCAAAGCAGCCTTAGTTACAATTAAAGTTACAGGTGATGTTGCTGCTGTTAAATCTGCAGTTGATGCTGGAGCAGCCGCAGCTAATAGAGTAGGGGAACTTGTTACATCTCACGTAATACCTCAACCTGATAAACAAATCGTTACTATAATTCCTGAAATTGAAAGTAAAGAAATTCTTCAACAACCAAAAATAGAAGTTAAAAAGAAAACAGAGTCAGTTAACACACAAGAACCAGAAAAGGAACCAATAATAGAAATTAAATCAGAACCCAAAGAAGAGAAACAAATAAAGGAAACAGAATCAGATACTATTGCTAGACTAAGGAAAGAAGCATTAGGAGAAGAGAGTGAAGAACAAAAAACTTCAACTGATGAATCAATTGAAGTTTCTGAAGAGAAAAAAAATCCTTCAATAAATTTAGAAAATCTTGAATCCTTTAATGTTCATCAATTAAGAAAATTAGGCAGAAGTACCGAAGGATTTCCTATCCAAGGGAGGGAAATCTCACGTGCAAACCGAAGTACGTTATTAGGGTATTTCAGGAATTTCGAATAAACCTTTATTACAAATTTCCCCTATCCACATCTTTTATAAATTTTATTACACCGGTCATAAAAACTTCCTGGTCATCCCACATTGCCATGTGACTTCCGTTAGGACAGTATAAATATTTTCCGTTTTGTACTAACTCACTTATCTCCTTCATATCTTCCGGATTCATAGTATCATATTTTGCACCTACTGCTAATGTCGGAACATAAATATCTTGAAGTCTGTCTGTTATTGTCCAACCTTCCAGATTACCACCCGGAACAAATTCGCTGGGACCTTGCATAAATTCGTAAACGTGCTGATTAGCGTGCTTAAAACTTCTCATTACAGGTTCCGGCCATTCGGTCATACGCAAAATATGCCTGTTGTAATATTCCTTGAACACCATATCTAAATAAACCGGATTTTGGAAATCCTTTTTATCTTCGTAATATTTTAAAGAATCTAATAATGAAGGGCGTAGTTGGTTCCTTAATTTTGTGTTGTAAACAACATATTTATCAAAACTTGATGTCATATTGCAAATTATCAATCCTTTAAGATTCTGTTGGTATTTGGCGGCATATTCCATCGCGAGAATACCTCCCCAAGAATTACCGAGAAGGAAAAAATTATCTTTATTAAGTCCTAATGTTTTTCTTACTTGCTCCACTTCTTCAACAAAACGTTCCAGTACCCAAAGACTGTCGTTGTCGGGTTGGTCTGAATAATACGAACCTAATTGATCGTACTCATAAAATTCAATATTAGCTTTCGGGAAAAAACTTTCGAAGCATTCCATATATTCGTGTGTAAAAGCCGGTCCTCCGTGGAGCAATAAAACCTTCATTGGACTGTTACCGAATCGTTTTGTCCAAACCTTATACCCCTCTTTTAATTTTATCATCTGCACACCGCCTGCTTGATATTTACCCGGTGTCTTAAAATTTATATAGTCAACATTATCATTGTTATATTCACAAGATGAGAAAGACATTACAAATAACAAAATTAATGGCATTAAAAAGATTTTATTTATTTTCATTATTGCTCCCATTTATTATGTAAATAATTTCCATTTCACCTTCATCGGCAGATGGATCATATAAATTGTTAACATAATCTATAGTTTATTCTAAAAATCTTGACTTAAGTTCCGGAGTCGGTATCCAGCAAATATCTTTCTTCCCAAACCATTTATATCGATTATTTGATATAAACAAATAAAGGGGATCACGTATAAATTTGGGTAATACAATATAAATATACAGTAATTTCCAAAGCCCATTTAACTCTTTAGAGATTAATAATGCTGCAGTACTTTTAGTGTATATTTTTGCTTGTTTCAATAAAACCAATGTATCAAATTTTTCATTTATGTAATGATGCTTTTTAAGAAGTTTTTTTCCTGTCTCTGATTGAAATGAGACAAATCTAAATTTTTTATATTTATCCCTTTTTATAATAAATTTAACTGATCCTTCACATAAGTTACAAACCCCGTCAAAGAAAACAATCATAAATGTTTCTCTTAAAATTTGTCTAAAAATAATATTTCCGGTGTACCGATAACTCCCACTTCTTCTTTTACTTTATCAACATTGGGAGCATAAATAAAACTTTTACTTTTTCAATTTGAATTTTGTAGTGAAATCTAAATATATCATACTATTTGTTAAAATCTTTAACTTTATGTTTCACATACAGATATATCATTTAGATGAACTCCTTTATTTTAAAATAGTACAGCTTTCTAGTTACTAAGGTTTTGGTTTTCCCAGCCACAGCCAAACAATATAATCAACGGATGGGGGAGCATAGCCAAGTTCTCTCAATTTCATATTGACTTGTGCACGGTGATAAGTGCTGTGTGCTGCAACCTGGAGCATAGTGTCTTTTATTGTAACTTGCTCAGGTTCTCTGCCAAATTTTTTTTCAATTCCTTTAGCCCAGGGAATTTGTACAATTTTCTCAAGCTGATTTTCATCAAAATCATCAAGAAAGTTATTCAACTCGCTGTAATTTTCCTTGCTCCATTCTCTGATTTCAATTAGGTTTTTAAATTCATCTTCTTTTGGGTGTTCTAATTTTTCTTTTTTCCAAATTTTAAGAAAAAGAAATTGAACAAGGTGAATGTGATACAAAAGCAATTTTATCTTTTTATCGTTTTCAATAGTTGGAGATTGTTCAACAACTTTCCAAACTTCTGCATCTGCCCATATCATATGTTTAAATAAATCTTTTATAATTGATTTATCATTCATCTTATATCTTATCCTATTATTTTATGTCCAAAAGG
>JADFGB010000146.1 GCA_022567875.1 Bacteroidota bacterium
TACAAAATATTGCGGTTTTACTTCTTTTATATTTTCACCTAATTTTTCCATACTTTCAGGGTAATGAACTGAACAGCAATTATAGATATAAAAATAAACCGCAGTTCTTTCAAAGATATGGCAAAGGGGCAAAAAACTTATTGTTCTGCTAAATGGATCGTGAGGCATAATCTCTGAAAGTGAAAGTACGTTGCTTATAATATTAAAATGTGTGAGCTTAACACCTTTAGGTTCTCCTGTAGTGCCTGAAGTATAAATAATTGTTGCAAGATCATCTTTAGTTATGTGCTCTATTAATTTATTGAGCTTTTCTCTGTCATCTTCTTCAGCTTTTTCTTTTATTTCATTCCAGTTATTTGAATTTTCAACCCTTTCAAAAGTATATATTCCCTGAAGATTTTTCTCCATTCTTTTTTCAACATTCTTAACTTTTTTATATAATTCTTCGTTCTCAACAAAAACAATCTTTATGCCTGAGTCTTCAAAAATGTATTTATAATTATCTTCACTCATATTCGGGTACAAAGGAATATTTACAGCCCCGATTTGCAAAATACCGATATCAACAAAATTCCATTCCACTCTATTCCCGGATATTATACCGAGCTTATCACCAGGATTAACTCCCAAGTTGATTAGTCCCAAACTAATCTTATCAATAATTTCTTTGGCCTCTTTGGTAGAGTAACTTCTCCATTTGCCTTTAACTTTATCACAGAAAGCTTTTTCAAGTGGTGCATTATCCAATTGAAATGGAAGCAGATCTATTATCCTGTCTTGTTTTAATTGAGATCTAATCATAAACCAATTTATTTTATTAAAAATAAAATTAAAAACTAATTTTTATATATGCAAGCGAAAATTCGCTGATAATGAATTTCTGCTAAATTTATTTGAAGTAGAACTCTTTTTTTTTATATTGAATTATCGATTTATAATTTACAATATAAAAAATATAATTCTATAAATAAGTGATTTTAAGCAACAATAACATAAAATTGATATTCGGATTAAAACTAAAACAACTTAGATTGAATAAGAAGTTGTCGATTACCAAACTTTCTAAAAAAAGTGGAATTTCAATTTCATATTTAAATGAAATCGAAAACGGCAAAAAATATCCTAAATCCGATAAAATTGCTGCGATATCTTCAGCTTTAAATGTTACGTATGATAATCTTGTCTCATTAAAACTTACTAAAAAATTAAAACCGATTGCTGACCTTTTGGAGTCAAACATTTTAGAACAGCTTCCGTTGGATCATTATGGAATAGATTTAAATAAACTGGTTGTTTTATTATCAAACGCTTCTCTTCCCCTTAGTGCTCTTGTTTCAACAATAGTGGAGCTTGCAAAAAACTCAGAAATGAGTGAACAGAATTTTAGTAGAACAGCGTTACGCACTTATAAAGAATTTAACGAAAACTATTTTGAAGATATTGAAATAAGTGTTGATAAATTTATAACCAAATATAATATCTCACAAAAAGGTGCAATTAAAAGCAACCTATTGATTAAAATACTTACCGATAATTATAATTACATAATTGACAAGGATACTTTAAATAAATACCCTGTTCTCTCTGGTATAAGGTCGGTTGTAATACCAGGTATTAAAAACATGATCCTGTTAAACAAAAATTTAAGTGAATCTCAATTAACTTTTACATTAGGAAAAGAATTGGGATATAATTTTTTAAATTTGAAAGAAAGAAATTTTGCATATTCTCAAATGAAAGTGGATTCATTTGATCAATTATTAAATAATTTTAGAGCATCATATTTTTCATCTGCATTGATATTGAATAAACAAAAATTAGTAAAAGATCTTAAAGCTTTTTTTAACAAGAATAAATGGAACCCAAAATCTTTACAGGAATTGTTTAATAAGTACAATTCTTCACCTGAAACAACCTTTCAAAGAATTGCCGCTTTGGCTCCTAAATATTTTAACCTTAACAGTATGTTTTTCCTTCGTTTTAATACAACGAATGATAATCGTGAGTACAATCTTATTAAAGAATTAAGACTAAATTTGAATGAAAATCCGGGTGGTTACGCTCCAGAAGAACACTATTGCCGCAGGTGGGTATCTTTATCCGTATTGAACAAAGCAAAAAAATACGGCGTGAAAAATAAGACCAAAAAATTATTTATAGATGCTCAAATATCAGAATTTTTTGTTTCCAAAAATAAATATTTCTGTTTTTCTGTTGGCAGAACAAATTCACCTTTTAATAAAAATTATTCAAGTGTTACTTTGGGATTTTTACTTAACGATAATTTTAAAAACCAAGTAAAATTTTGGGACGATCCGAGTATTAAAGAAAAAGAAGTAAATGATACTTGCGAAAGATGTATGATTAAAAACTGCAAAGAAAGAGCTTCAGCTCCGTCAAAGGCTGAAGAGCAGGATAACATAGATAAAATACGAGAAACAATGGCTGAAATGATTGGGCAAATAAATAAAGAATAACTTGCCAATTAAGTGTGATTATCCTCAACTTCCTTTTCATAATTTCTTACGGCTTTCCTAAAATAATCAGGTAGTATAACTGTTTTTTGAGATTTATAATTATAACCCACCATTTTAGTGATAGATGACGAAACAATAATTTTTTCACCGTTATTATTTATTACTACCAAAATTTCAAAATCAAAACTTTTGTTTCCAAGTTTAAAAATACGTGAATATATTTCTAATTTATCTCCGAGTCTAATCTGCTTTAAATAATTAATATCAACCTTAGCAATCACGGCCTGGTAATCCAAGTTCTCATTACTTAAGCAAAGTATATTATTTAAGTAGTCTATTCTTGCTTCCTCTAAATAAGTAAGGTACTTTGCATTATTAACGTGTCCCATTGCATCAAGATCTGAGAAGCGAATATTCATTTTAATTTTGTGTTTAAATAATGATAAGTCATTCATATTAAAAACCTTTTAAACTAAATTTAAGTTAAAAACAAAAATATTTTTTATTACTCTATATCACAACTTTTTTATTAATTAAATATTATAATTTTAATCAATAATAACTGCATACTTGGAAATTAAAAATTTTATAATAATAGCTCACAGGGGTGAATCTTATGACTCACCCGAAAATACTTTAGCATCGGTTAATTTAGCTTGGGAAAGAGGAGCAGATGCAGTTGAAGTAGATATTAGGATAACAAAAGATAAAAAAATTCTAGTAATTCACGATAGCACTACAAAAAGGACAGGCAATAAAAATTATAAAATTAAAGACAATTTATACGATGAATTAAAAAATGTTAATGTTGGTTTTATAAATGGGAACAAATACAAAGCAGAAACTATACCTTTGTTAACCGATGTGATAAAGACAATTCCAGAAGACAAAGTATTATTGATCGATATAAAAATAGGTAAGGAGATTGTCCCTTATTTAGAAGACATAATTAGGAACATTGAAAATAAAAAAGAGAATATTATATTGATAAGTGAAAAATATCAGACCTTAAAAGAGCTTAAGAAAATTAATCCTGAAGTTGAATCTCACTTAATTATATATAAAAAATGGTACAGATTTATCTTTAGTGTAAAACAGATTGTAAAAAAATGCAAAGCAATTGATTTAGATGGAATTGATATAAAGGACGGAATATATTTAACAAAAGGATTTATAGATAAAATAAAATATTCCGGGATAAAAATTTATACTTGGACTATTAATGATCCGGCAAGAGCACAACTATTATTTAACAACGGTATAAACGGAATAACAACAGACAAAGCAAATTGGCTTAAAGGGAAAATGAATTAATATGACAAAGATAATAATTGGAATTCACGGCTTGGGAAATCAGCCACCTAAAGATTTATTGAAGAAATGGTGGATTGCATCAATAAATGAAGGACTGACTAAAATAGGATGCAAAGGAACAAAATTTAATTTCGAACTTGTTTATTGGGCAGACGCCCTTAACATTCAACCTCTTAATATAGACGAAACCGATAAGGACAGTGAGCTTTATTTATCTGAAGGATACTTCCCAGCAAAAGACAAAAAAGAAATTGTTGAAAAAAATTTTAAGACAAAAACTATAAATTACTTAAAGAAACAGCTCGATGGTTTTTTGTTTAACGAAAAACTGCATACAAACTTTCCATCTTTTACAGACCTTTTAATCAAGCACTTTTTTAAAGATTTAAATATTTATTTCACACAAAATTGTGTGGAAGAAAATAAATCTAAATGTTTGGCAAAAGATATTATCAGAGAAAAATTACACGAAGTTTTTAATAAATATAAAAAAGACGAGGTAATGCTTATTACACATTCTATGGGGTCAATAATTGCTTACGATGTACTCTTACAAAATCAAAATAAATATGAGATAGACACTTTTATATCAGAGGGTTCACCTATTGCAGTTCCATTTATATACGGACAAATAAAACACAGCATTGTCGGAAATTCTTATAATGATTCAAAGCTTCCGACACCAGACAATATAAAAAGAG
>JADFGB010000147.1 GCA_022567875.1 Bacteroidota bacterium
AAAGAAAAAGAATTAACAGAACTATTAATTAAACTCAGGCAAGATGCCAAAGCAGAAAAGAATTACTCTCTTGCGGATAAAATAAGAGATGAGTTAAATGCTATCGGTGTTGTTTTAGAAGACTCAAAAGATAAAACTACTTATAAAATAACAGTGAATTAAAAAGATTACCTCTTCCTAAAATTAAATTAGGATCCAGTGTCTTTTTTATTTCAAACATTTTGCCAATTGTTTTTTCTCCTAACATTTCCACCAGTAAATGAGTTTTAGATTTTCCTATTCCGTGTTCTGCTGATACAGTTCCATTTAGAGATATCGCTTTTTTACTAATCAAATAATATAGCTTTTTTGCTTTTTCGTATTGTTTTTCATTCTCAGGTAAAAAATTAAAGTGCATATGCGAATTACCGAAATGTCCATAATTAACATATTTTATTTTTTCTTTTTCCGTTATGTTTTTTGCGTAATTATAAAGTTCTTCAAAGCAATTATGAGGAACAGCAACATCGGTACCTAATTTCCTAAATTTTTTACCTGCCATGTATTCGTTTATCTTTTCTGAAATTGCATGCCTGAAATCCCTGATTTTCTGCTCTTCTTTTTCATTAAAGGCAAACCAGCAATTCTCTTCGCTTCCTTTACATGATCTAATTAATTCTACCCATTTATTTATTAAGAGATCTTCGTTTCCATTATTTATTTCCTGCTCAAACCAAACAGCACATTGGCAATTAGCAGGTATGTTTACAAAATCATTTCGTAAAAATTCTAAAGAGCCTTTATCAAAATACTCTAAAGCAAGAGCATTTATTCTATCATCTGTGTGTTCTTTTTTATTTAAGACAGAATAATCTCTTGCTTTCTTTATAAAATTTAAACCGTATAATTCATTTTTGAAAAATACTACTGATGATATTTTACTTTTTGGCATTGGCAAAACTTTAAGTTTAATATTTGTAATAACACCTAATGTACCTTCCGAACCTATAAAAAGATCAATTGCATCCATGTCCTTTTTACAATAATAACCTGAGGCGTTTTTTGTATTTGACAAGTTTATCTCGGGTAAATTAATTATAATTTTTTCACCTTTTACAGTTAATAAAATTAGCTGGTTCCCTTTTGTTTTATTTTTACCTCTTTCAAGATTTAGTTTGTTTCCGTCAGCTAATACACTTGTTAAACCAAAAACGTAATCACGCGTAGGTCCGTATTTAAATGTTCTTGCTCCGGATGCATTAGTTGCAACTGTTCCCCCCAAAAAGCAAGTGGTTTCAGTAGGATCCGGAGGATAAAACAATTGATGTTGTTTTAATTCATTTTGAAGATCGGAAAGAATTACTCCCGGCTCTAATTGAACAAACTTTTCTTCTTTATTAATTACGATTATTTTATTCAATTTCTCTGTTGAAATAACAATACCATCATTTGGAACACCGGCTCCGGTAAGTCCTGTTCTGTTTCCTGCAATTGTTACTGATATATTATTTTTGTTTGCTTCTTTTAATATAGAAATAATATCGGATTCTGATTCGGGAAAATATACGGCATTACAGGTCCCTTTAAAATTAGAAGCATCTTTAAGATAATTTTGTATTTCATCCCGTTCCGTTTTGACTATCATAATTAAACAGTTATTTGTAAATATAATTTCTCATTTCAATTAAGTATTTTTTTTGAGTATCTAAAGATGGAATTGTTTCTTTTTTCCTTTTAATTTCAAAATTAATATTAAGCATTTTGAACAATTCATCAAGTGCATCAAACATATTTATTTCGGGATAGGCAGTCTCTCTTAAGTAATGAATTAGTTTTAATGTCTTAAATCCGTCAAACCATTTAAGCTTTTGATTGTAAAGCTGTTTCTTTGTTTTAGAGTTTTTAATAATGCCATTCATAATATTTATAAATTTCTGTTCATTTAAATAATCATAAAGATGTGGAGATATTATTTTTGCTTTACTAATAACATTTTCCATGTTGTTTTCATTATCATTTAAAAATAAAGACAACCATTTTTTAAGAATATCATAACTTAACGGATCATGTAAAATATACTCATCTTTTTCATTCGACAAAAAGCGTCCTACTCTTTGACCTGTACCGAAAGGGACTCTCCAAGATCTTCTTTCAGACGGATAAACAACTGCATTTTTTATTTCGTGAATTTTAAAACTTTTTGCAAGTTTTTCTAAAAAATAAAAATCTTCTGCTGCTTTTCTTTTATTCATTCCTTCAACAAGAATATAGCTTTCAACATCACAAGCCATTGCAGAGCCTATTGTTGGAAAAGCATAGGTTGAATTGGCATATAAAAGCCCAAGATGGTAATATCTAAGAAATATTTCATAACAGATTATTGCTTCTGTTTCATTATCATTTTTATTGATGTTGTGCTCATATTTTATTACAGCTGCGTTAATATTTTTTTTGTTAAATGATTCGATAATTACTGTTAAATAATTTTCACTAATGCTACAATCAGCATCAAGACAAATGAGAATCATTTTTATATTTTTGTGAAAATCAAATAGATTCAAACTATAATCCATACCTATTTTTCTCGCTAATCCCACGCCTGCTGTTTTATCCGGTAACTCTTTTCCTTCAGTCGATGCATCAATAAAACCAATATTTATATTAGAATTTATAAGAAAAGAAACAAGTGTATTGTTTTCGCTTTCATTTTTATAAACAATTTTTTCAAGTAGTTTTAAACTGTGTTTGTTATCGTCCTTTATATTATCACCTGTTATTTTTTTATTGTTTATTACAAACAAAAAAAGTGTTGACGGTAAATACTCAGTGTCTATATTCAATAATAATTTTATCTCTGATTTTCGTTACGCCGGCATTTGGCGCAACCCGGATAAAAGACGAAGGAACACATCAGGGATGGGTTAGGAGCATAGACTTTGTGGGCGACGGCATTGCAGCTGCCGCTACAGGCATTGAAGCAACGGTCACCATTGATATTGATGGAGCCATTAGCGACACTTATCTTAATCTCGATGGCGAAGCTACAGATGTAACCAACGGAACATTTGACCTCACCACTACCGGCACAGGAACATTCGGGGATATATATATAAAAAGCAATAAGGAATTGCGTTTTTATGATAACGGAAACTATGTAGGCTTTGAAGCCCCTGCCTTATCTGCAAATCAGATATGGGTATTGCCTTCTGCTGATGGTAATGATGGTGATGTCTTTACAACAAATGGTTCAGGAGCTTTAAGTTGGCTGTCAGGTGCAAGTGAGAAATCTTGGGCTTTCCGTTCAAGGTCTGGTGCTTCAGGAACAACTTATGCAGGGGGATTTTATAAACATTCTGGTAGTGCTAATGACTTCAGTACTGGCCCGACATTCGGAACAGCAAACTCATCTTATGCTGCACATTTCTTTATAGTTACTGGAGCTGATACAGTAAATGAACTTACCTTGCGGGTTACAGGAACATCTATTTTAGATACAGGAAGCTCAAGGGCAACAGGAGCTACGGAAGATATTGTTATTCCTAACGCAACAGCGGCAGGTGCTTATTATGAAACAACTAAAAAATGGTTAGGTCAGGTTACAATTACAGTAGTATCAGGAACAGCAAAGATATGCGATTTTGGATATGCTAAATACTGGGATAATAATAATACAGATTTTCAAGTAGTAGGATTAGAAGCTACTTGGCTTGGCGGAGCAAATGATACAGCCCCTAATTTAATTCTAAGACACCACAAAGGAACTGATGGGAATACCGATTTTACTTACACAGGAAGCGGGGCAACTCCTCCCACGGCAATTGCAGCAATGGCAACCGACCATGCCACAGAAGATAATGTGGTAAACGGTGAAAACGGGGCATGGAAAAGAACTGATTTATCTGTTAATATAAATGGTAGTGGGAAAGAGGGTACAATATTTGAAATAGTTACTACAGCCAACAAAGCGTTTGAATTGGGTAATTTGTTGCTGAGGATAATCCCACAGTAGAAAGGTAGATTATGGCAAAATTAATAATGGCGAAGGGAAATATAGTAGTAGAGGCTGCTTCTGAATATCTCTTTGAACACGAGGGCGATCACGGGGATGAAGAAAACCCGATTGTGTTTCAAGATTGGTCCAACGCCGAGAAGTTGAATTTGGTTGAAGCGCATAGGGATATTGTGATCTTAAATGCTGCTGCGGCGATAATAGCCGGCGGGTTGGCTGATGATTTCGAGTCGGCAAAATCGGTTGCGGAAGAATCGGTCAGAAGCGGTAAGGCGAAGAGTTGTCTGGAGAAATTAATAGAAGTATCGAACAGTTAAAAAGCAAAACGATCATGATGATAGTGAAAGTTAAAATTTGCGGTATTACTAACCATAGGGATGCTATGGCAGCGGTGGATATGGGTGCCGATTTGCTTGGTTTTAACT
>JADFGB010000148.1 GCA_022567875.1 Bacteroidota bacterium
ATTTTTCCCATTATTTTATTTCTCCTTTATTTTAACGAACTGTATCAGCTCAATTTGTTTATCAGTCAGCTGACGGATTATTTTTTTTTGATTTATAATTTTCTTTACTTTACTATTTAATAAATTAATTAAATAGAAAAATCCATTAACTTAATTTCAATTAAAACACTAAATGTTTTATATTATTTTATTGAATAAATTCAAATATAATGCCAGCACTTGTCCTAAAGTTAATTCTCTATACTATAATGGTTTAAGTGTTTTTTACTTAAAATAGTATTTTGCCAGATTTAACTTAAAGCGTGACTATATGACGGTATATTGAATTTAAGTGTCATTTATACTGACATTTTTACGAAAATGGAGTTTTTAAAAAAAATAAAGAAATGTTTAACCTAAATTTATTTGACATCAAATTAGAGACAAATACTATAGGCAGAAATTTTATCTACCTTGATGAAATTGATTCAACAAATTCTTTCCTTTTAGATAAGAATAATAAAATTTATGAAGACGGTACTGTTGTATTTGCAGAAAAGCAAACCAGAGGTAGAGGGAGAATGAACAGAATTTGGTATAGCGAACCCGGCAAAAATCTTAACTTTTCAATTTTAATTACTAACAAATATTTTTTCGGTAAAAATCTTAATCTTCTAAATTTGGGTGTTTCTCTTGCCGCAGCTAATTCAATAGAAAGGCTTTCCCTTTTGCATACAAATGTAAAATGGCCGAATGATATCTTAATCAACAATAAGAAAACAGCCGGTATTTTATTGGAAGCAAATTCTCATGGTAGTAAAATTGAGAGACTTGTAATCGGTATAGGGATTAATGTTAACCAAACTTCTTTTAAGGGAGATTTTAATTATCCCCCGACTTCGATAAAACTGGAATGCAAAGAAAATATTGAAAGAGAAAAACTCCTTGCCGAAATTCTTAATAACTTTGAAGAAATGTTATTAAAAATAATTTCAAAACCTGAATCTGTTTCTGTTGATTGGAGAAATAAATGCGATATGTTTGGAAAACGAATTACAGTTAAACAAGAAAATAAACTATTAACAGGCATTTTTGAAGATATTGACGACAGCGGTTATTTGATTTTAAGGACACAAAAGAGGAAAGAGAAAATACACTTTGGAGATGTAAGAATAGCTTAATATGTTACTCACAATAGACATAGGAAACACAGCAATAAAATCGGCATTATTTGAAGGCGATAATATTATACAATTTAACAGGTATGACAAATTAGAAGAACTGTTTGATTCAACTTTTTCAAAATCTATTGATGCTGTTGCATTTACATCTGTGGTTCCGGTTAAGTCAAAACTTTTATCTGATTTCTTTAATGAAAAGATGAGTATTTCAGCTTATCAAATAAAGAGCAAATCAAATTTTAATCTGAAGATAAAATACAATTCAATAAAAACGCTGGGTATTGACAGGATCTGTTCCGCAGAAGGTGCATTTTATCTTTACAATAATTCGGATACTCATCCTACATTTAAAGACGGCTCGTTTCTTGTTTCTGTTGACTGCGGAACCGCAACAACGATAAATATAATTATGTATCCAAATATTTTTATTGGCGGAATGATAGCTCCCGGAATTGATACAATGTTGAAGGGTCTGCATAAAAATACAGCACAATTACCTATGATTGAAAAAGATGAATTAAGCTGGGACATTGGCAACGATACAAAATCATCCATTGCAAGCGGTGTTGTAAACTCGGCTGTAGGTCTAATTGAAAGGGCACACAAAATATTAAAAGAAAATTATGATGCCAATTATATTACGACTTATCTCACAGGTGGAAATGCAGATTTTTTATCAGATTTTTTAAGCATTGAACACCAAATTGAAAAAGAATTGGTGCTTATTGGAGTAAAAGAAATTTATAAAATGAATCTAAATATCATTTCGAAGGAGTGAAACGATAGAAAAATCTTTGCAAAATTCTTAAAGAAATGCAAAGGGATGATCGCTCTAAAGGTATAGGAAAACCTGAATATCTAAAACATAATTTAATAGGACTCTGGTCAAAAAGGATATCCCAAAAAGATAGATTAATATATAAATTTGATCAAAATTATATTTATGTTTTTGCTATTGGCGGTCATTATGATAACCATTGATTTATACACTTTATTTAATCTCTGTAATATCTGAAAAGCCGGCTTTTAAAAACTAATTAACTTATTATCAATCAACCTTGTTTTCCCTATTTTACATGCAATTAGAATGTAGTAACTTTTATCATTTTCAATTTTATCAGTTATTTTAAACCTTTCTGCTTCAACAATGCTTACATAATCCAGTTGTGAAGATTCAACAGAGTTAATAAGTTTTTTCATTTCATTTAAAATCTTTTCGGTTTCTTTCTCACCTTCATTAATTATTTCTTCCGCAAGTTTTAATGATCTACTTAGTACCAATGCATCCAATCTTTCTTTATCATTCAGGAAAACATTACGCGAACTCATTGCCAGTCCATCATTTTCACGAACTATCGGACAGATATTAATTTTTATATCAAACTTCAAATCTCTTACAATTTGCTTTATCACTGCTGCTTGCTGAGCGTCTTTCTGCCCGAAGTAAGCGTTATTGGGACTGACACAATTAAAGAGCATTGCAACAACGGTAGTCACACCTCTAAAGTGAGTGGGTCGAAATTCACCTTCCAATATTTTTGTAATTTCATTTACGCTAACATAGGTTTGAAAATCATTGGGGTAAAAATCTTTTGTATCAGGATAAAATAAATAATCTGTTTCAAGTTCGGACAAAAGCTTTATGTCTTTATCCAAATCTCTCGGATATGTGGAAAGGTCCTCTGCGGGGGCAAATTGTTTGGGGTTTACAAAAATGGAGACAAATGTTAAATCGTTATTTTTTTTAGATTCTCTTACAAGAGAAAGATGTCCTTCGTGGAGGTAGCCCATAGTAGGAACAAAGCCAATAGTTTTCCCTTCCTTTTTAAGTACTTTTATTAATGAATGAATTTCATCAATTGACGAAATTGTTTTGAGTTTTTCGTGCATCACTCAAGCAGATTTAGCACGTTTGAAATTGTAGCTTTCAGATCTTTTCGGTTTGCAATTATATCAATAAAGCCTTGCTCCATTAAAAATTCTGATCTTTGAAATCCTTTCGGCAAATCTCTGCCGATAGTTTGCTTGATTATCCGTGGACCGGCAAAACCGATTAAAGCCTTTGGTTCAGCTATATGTATATCACCCAGCATAGCATAACTTGCAGTAGTTCCTCCTGTTGTTGGATCTGTTAAAACGGATATGTAGGGAACTTTTGCCTCAGCAAGTCTTGCAAGTCTTGAACTTGTTTTTGCCAATTGCATAAGTGAATAAGCACCTTCCATCATTCGTGCACCGCCGCTTGCTGATAAAATAATTAATGGTATTTTATTTTTATAAGCTTTGTCAATTAATCTTGCTATTTTTTCACCTACTACCGAACCCATACTTCCACCAATAAACTTAAAATCCATACAGCCGAAAGCTACATTTTTCCTATTAATTTTACCTGTGCCGGTTTTTACGGCATCGTTTATACCAAGTTTTTTAATTGCTTCCTTTGTACGATCTTTATATTTTTTTCGGTCTGTAAATTCTAACGGATCGGCAGATTTCATTTTTTTATCCATTTCTTTAAAAGAATTCTTATCAAGAAGAATATTTATATATTCCTTACTACCTATTCTGAAGTGAAAATTACATTTTATGCAAGTCCAAAGATTTTCTGCCAAATGTTTTGTGTGAATAAATTCACCACAGCCGGGGCATTTTTCCCACAGTCCGTCAGGTAAATCTTTCTTTTGTGAATCAGGTGAAATATTTTGTTTTGATCTTCTAAACCAGGCCATATTTATTTCTCTATTACGTCCGCAAAAATATTTAAATATGTTTTAGGATGAACGGGATCGTTGGAAATAATTCTGATAGACCTTCTTGTTTTACCCAGTTCCGTTGTCGAATCAAATTCAACTTTAATTTTCCCTTCTCCTCCGGGTGGGATTTCATTAGCACTCATAATTGCAGCAGTGCATCCACATGATGTTTTTATATTTTTAATTTTTAAAATTGCTTTCCCTTTATTTATAAATTTAAAAATATAAGAATCAATTTTACCTTTTTTCATTTTACCAAAATTGTGTGTTGTCTTCGGAAAATAAATTACAGGTATTTTAGTGCCCTTTGAAATTTTAACTTTTTTCTCTTTTATATCAGCTCTAATAGTTAATTGAAATTTAGGACTGTTCTTTGCATTGGAAACAACTGTTATAAATTCCATCTGCTTTTTTACACGCACATCGGGATTATATTTAATATAAAGTTCTGCCGAATCTTGGGGAGCAATAATCTTTTTAG
>JADFGB010000149.1 GCA_022567875.1 Bacteroidota bacterium
GCATCTGGATAATAAAAATTTATTTCGTTGGTTTCAGCAATAGCTTTTATTTTTGAAGCATCTGTTTTAATTTGAATCGTATCAAAATAAGACGTATTAGTTTGGTAAAGTCCTAATTGTTCTAAAGTTTCAGATAAAGTTGAAGTTAGATTATGGATTTTATTTGCAATGTATTCTAAGCCTTTTGGTCCATGATAAACGGCGTACATTCCAGCCATAACTGCAAGAAGTACTTGAGCTGTACAAATATTAGATGTTGCTTTATCGCGTTTAATATGTTGTTCGCGAGTTTGTAATGCCATACGAAGTGCACGATTTCCGTTTACATCTTTTGTTACACCAATTATACGTCCGGGAATGTTTCTTTTATAGGCTTCTTTAGTTGCAAAATAAGCAGCATGAGGACCACCAAATCCCATCGGTACACCAAATCTTTGCGTATTGCCTAAAACAACGTCAGCACCGAATTCTCCGGGTGGTTTTAGAATCGATAAGCTTAATATATCTGCTGCAACAGCTTTAAATATATTTTTTTGATCAGCAACTTTAAATAATTCTGTATAATCATAAATTTCACCTTCAGATGCGGGATATTGAACAAGTATACCAAAAATTTCTTCATTCAATTCTATGTTTTTGTAGTCTTCTATTATAAGTTTAATACCTAAAGGGTTAGCCCTTGATAAAAGCACATCAATTGTTTGCGGAAAACATTCATTGGATACAAAAAACTTTTTAGCATTTTTGTTCTTACGTCTTGTATAAAACATAGACATCGCTTCCGCTGCAGCAGTTCCTTCATCAAGTAATGATGCGTTAGCAATTGGCAAACCGGTCAAATCAATAACGGCAGTTTGATAATTTATTAAAGCCTCTAATCTACCTTGTGCAATCTCTGCCTGGTATGGAGTGTACTGTGTGTACCATCCTGGGTTTTCAAAAATATTTCTTTGAATTACAGCTGGTGTAATAGTAGGATTATAACCCAGACCTATGTAAGATTTAAATACTTTATTTTTCTTTCCTATCTTCCTTAATTTTTCAATGAGTTGATATTCATTAATAGGCTGGTCTAATTCAGGCAATTCCTTAATCCTAATATCTTGAGGTAAAGTTTGGTCAATAAGTTCATCTAAAGAATTTACGCCAATAGTTTTTAGCATAATTTCAACATTGCTTTCTTTAGGGCCAATATGTCTATTAACAAATTTATCGGGATGTTCAAAATTATTCATTTATACTTCTCAAAAAAAAATATTACACAAAAATTATTTATAAATTAAAAAATAAATCTACATAATAAATTGAATAAAAGAATTTTGTAAAATTCAGATTGGTTAGGCGTCTTTTATTTTTTGTAAAGCATTTTTTGCTGCAACCTGTTCGGCACTTTTTTTATTATTACCGTTACCTATCCCCAATATTTCATTATTTATTTTTACTTGAACGGTAAATATTTTTTTGTGTTGTGGTCCTTCTTCTTTAATCACATTATATTCCAGGTTTTCTAAATGTTTCTTTTGTGTATATTCCAACAATTGGCTCTTATAATTGCTGTCTTTTAGATAATCAGTAATTTCAAAGCTTGGTGCTAATAAAGATTTCATTAAAAATTTTTCAGCTTTTTGTAATCCTTTATCAAGAAAAATTGCGCCAACAATTGATTCATATGCATCAGATAAAACAGTTTTTGAACCATCGGGAAGTGTCTTGGAAAAGTTCTCACTTACAAGTAAATAATCATCTAATTTTATCCTTTTAGCAGCATCAAAAAGTGCACTTTTATTCACAAGCATTGATCTAGTTTTAGTCAAATATCCTTCATCTTCATTAGGAAATTTATTAAATAAGTATCTACCAACAATTAAATCTACCACAGCATCTCCTAAATATTCTAATCTTTCATTAGAGGAATCCGCATTTTTATTTCCTTCGAGATAAGACCTGTGTGTTATAGCTTTAAGATAATATTTAGGATTATAAATTTTACATCCTATTATCTTTTCAAATGATCTAAATCTATCAAGTTGGATATAATCAGTAATGTTATACCAAACATTTCCGGTAATAAAAAATTTTAATTTTAGATAAAAGAATCTTAGTATGAACAAAATGCAACCTCAATTAAGTTTATTATTTTGTTCCAACAAAATATAGATTGGAAAAGGGGTTTTATTTGGGGGGATAAAATCTGATTTAAAAATGGATTGCAATTCATTTAGAATAAAAAACGAATTAGTGAATAAAGATTAAGTGTATATAGCCGAAATGTAAACACTCCGGCTATATTTTAATTAACTTACTTTTCCACTAATATAGCTTACTGCGTCTCCAACTGTCCCGATCTTCTCTGCATCATCGTCAGGGATTGAGATTGAGAAAGAACTTTCAAAACCCATAACCAATTCAACAATATCCAATGAATCTGCACCAAGATCATTTGTAAAGGAAGCTTCCGGTGTTATTTGAGATTCTTCAACACCTAATTTATCTATTATTATCTCTTTAACTTTAGCTTCAACATCCATTTTATTTCTCCTATAATTATTTAGATTAACTGTATTTAATATAAAAATAAATTTATTATGCTTCTACAAATTCAAAAAAAAATATATTACTCACATTGTCATTCCTCCATCAACAGCAATTACCTGTCCGGTAATATAATCTGCAGAAGATGATGCTAAAAAGGAAACAACTTTTGCAATATCAATAGGTTCAGCAATCCTCTTTAAGGGAATCTGATTGATCATTGATTCCTTTTGTGTTTCTGTTAGACCTTTTGTCATATCAGTACTTACATAACCCGGAGCTACTGCATTAACGGTAATATTTCGTGAAGCAAGTTCACGTGCAAGTGATTTTGTTAAACCGATAACACCGGCTTTAGAAGCAACATAATTGACTTGACCCGGATTCCCTACTAAAGCAACAACGGAAGAAATATTTATTATTCTTCCAAACCTTTGTTTGATCATAGGGCGTATGGATAATTTAGAATAATTATACACACTTTTTAAATTTGCAGAAAGAACAGAATCAAAATCTTCTTCTGACATTCTTAAAATTAAATTGTCTTTTGTGATTCCTGCATTGTTAACAAGAATATCTAAATTACCAAGATTTTCCAATGTAAATTGAACAGATTTCTCAGCTTCATCAAATTTTGAGGCGTCTGCTTTAAACCCTAGAATTTTAACACCAAATTTTTCCGATTCACTTTCTAAATTTTTTGCTGCTTCTTCAGAGCTGAAATATGTAAATACGACATCGCAACCATTTGCTGCTAAGTCCAGTACAATAGCTCTACCAATTCCTCTTGTACCACCTGTGACTATTGCTTTTTTATTTTTAAACATTTTTTTTTTACATTTTGCTTTTTAAAATATTCTACCTGATATTTTTTCAATTCAGAATATCCCCTTTTACCCAGTAAATGTATTAACTCTTCAGTACAATATTCAAATATTGTACTCTCTGTTTTAGGATCAGGGTTACAACTTTTTAGTCTTTCAATATGCTCATCATCTATAGTAAGTGTACCTTCATAAATAGTTAATGGAAACAATATACAATAAAGAGGTTTATACTTCCACTTATGTTTTTCTACATCTAACGCTATTTTTTGTAAAGTACATAAACCATTTTTATCTAAAAAAATACATTTACCATCAATAACCTCCGTTCCGATTGCTATTCCGGATTCAAAATCCTCATCTTCTTCAGGTTCTTCAAACCATTTACTTACATCAGTACATTGAGAACTATCAAAATATTTAAGAATTTTTTTTTAAATCTTAAAATTCTTTTTGCCTCAAACGAATCTGTATAAACACCGTAGTGACAGCATTCACCTGTACAGTCACAATTAAATTTGAAAGTAAATATAAGGGGGTCTATTTTTAGCCCTTTAATTACCTTTTCAAATTTTTTTGCCATTACAAGTATTGCTCCAAATCAGAATATTTATCAATTCCCCGGCATTTTATATCAGGATTAATTCTT
The DNA here is from genome assembly GCA_022567875.1 of Bacteroidota bacterium. Classification (GTDB taxonomy): domain Bacteria; phylum Bacteroidota; class Ignavibacteria; order Ignavibacteriales; family Ignavibacteriaceae. The sequence continues at coordinate 4,006 of JADFGB010000149.1, forward strand.
TTAACTAAACCTTGCAACACCTTACCAGGTCCAATTTCGTAAAACTCATCTACACCGTCAGCTATCATATTATTAATTGTTTCTTCCCAACGAACAGGAGAAGTTACCTGTTGATAAAGCATTTCTTTAATATCTTTTTTTTTAGTAACCGGTTTAGCCGACACATTTGTGTACACAGGAAAACGTGCATCATAAAAGTTAGTTTTATCTAAAACGGTTTTTAATTTTTCTTTTGCAGATTCCATAAGTTGTGAATGAAAAGCACCGCTAACAACAAGCTCTTTTACTAACCTTGCACCATTTCTTTTACATAATTCCATCGCTTTTTTTACGCCATCAATGGAACCGGAAATAACAATTTGTCCAGGTGAGTTAAAA
>JADFGB010000150.1 GCA_022567875.1 Bacteroidota bacterium
ACTAATTGTAATTTTATTTTATGGACATTTATTCTTAATTACTTGGAACTAACCCTTTTAGTTAAAAAGAAATAAAGATTCAAAAGCCCCTCCTTGCTATGGAGGGGTTTGGGGAATACAAAAAAAATTACTCCATACAACTTATATAGCCTACAAGTTTTACATTTATTTCAGCACTTTAATTATCTCATTATATTTAAAAACAATTAGTGGTAATTTAATTTTTATTATCCTTTTCTTTTTTATATTTTCATATTAGTATACTTTAACTTTTAGTTCTGAACAAAACATTAGGAGGCTTCTCAATGTTTAAACAACACCCTAAAGGATTATACGTTCTTTTCTTTACTGAAATGTGGGAACGATTTAGTTATTATGGAATGCGGGCAATTCTCACTCTATACATGATAAACGCTTTGATGTATGATAAAGTATTTACTTCTTCCATTTATGGCTGGTATACTGGATTAGTATACCTAACACCTTTAGCAGGTGGTTATATTGCCGATAGATATTGGGGAAATCGTAAATCTATAATAGTTGGTAGTATATTAATGGCTATTGGTCAGTTTACATTAGCAGCAAGTGGCTATTATTATACTGCTTCTGTGGATAGCTTAGTATATTCTACATTTAGTCTAAATATTCAACAAATATTATTTTTATTAGGACTCACAATTCTAATTATTGGAAATGGATTTTTCAAACCAAATATTGCAACAATGGTTGGTTCCTTATATCCAAAAGAATCTATAAAATTAAGAGACTCAGCATTTACAATATTTTATATGGGCATAAATCTTGGAGCATTAATAGCTCCACTAGTTACAGGTGGACTTGGTGATACAGGAAATCCTGCAGATTTTAAATATGGATTTTTGGCTGCGGGAATAGGGATGCTATTTGGATTAACAATTTTCTATTTTGGAAAAAACAAACATCTGGTAACACCGGAGGGTGTTCCGGTTGGATTAGTACCGGAAAAGAAAGCTGAATTAGAAAATAAAAACACTAATAATTCATTTTCTCAAAATCAAATACTTGCTGTTATAGGCTTATTTCTAATCATATTTTTAGTGTTAATGTTTGTATTAAATTCCGATATTATTACATCATTTATCTTCTCTTCAATGATAGCAGTACCTACATTAATTATTCTTGATAAGTCGCTAACTAAGATTGAAAAAAACAGAATAGCTGTAATTTATATCTTAGCATTTTTTGTAATATTCTTTTGGTCAGCATTTGAGCAGGCAGGGGTTTCATTAACATTTTTTGCTGAAGAACAAACCGATAGAGTTATTATTTGGTTGAATAATTATGTAATACCTACAAGTTTCTTTCAAACAATTAATCCTCTTGCAATATTTATTTTTGCTCCATTATTTGCTGCTTTGTGGACAAAATTAGATAAAAGAGGTAGAGAACCGGCAACTCCAATTAAAATGGCAATAGGTCTTATGTTATTAGCATTTGGTTTTATCTTTTTAGTTGTTGGTGCAAATATTGCAGATACAGGTGTAAAAGTAAGCCCTTTTTGGTTAGTAGGTGCATATATGTTTCACACATTTGGTGAACTTAGTTTATCTCCGATAGGACTTTCAATGGTAACTAAACTTTCTCCTCTAAAATTTTCGTCCTTGTTAATGGGAGTTTGGTTCTTGGCAAATGCAGCTGCTAATGTTTTAGCAGGTCAATTAAGTACATTATATCCTGAAGCAGGGCATGCAACTTCCCTGTTTGGATTTTCAATTAACGGTCTAGGTGATTTCTTTACAATATTTATATCTATGGCAGTAATTGCATCAATAATTTTATTTATAATATCTAAAAAATTAATTTCTATGATGCATGGTGTTCAATAATAAATAATCTATTCAATTTAATCCTCCACCTTTTTATTAAATAAAGATGGGGGATTTATTATTTTAAAATATGTATAAAAATTACTTTTTCTTAAATAGAGAAATTGTTGAATTAAATAGAAACTACACCGATTATAATATTGTTTCTATTTTTTCTCAATATAAAAACCTTCTTTTGATTGAATGCCAAAAAAATGGTCATCAAATCTTTATTGAAATTTCTACAAATCCGGGAGACCCTTATTTTCATTTAAGAGAAAACTTTTCCAGGGCAAGAAAAAATACAATAGACGTTTTTGGAGAAATACCTGCTGCAATTATTTTGTCATTTGAGATTGCAGAATATGACAGGGTGATTAAAATTCAAACGGACAAATATTCTCTATACTATCCCATTCGTGGAAAATATACAAATGTATATTTTATTTATAATGAATTGACCAAAACTTTTAAAAAAACCGAAAATGAAGTTATAGCTTCATTTAAAGATGAAATATTGAAACTAAAATTTATTTCATCTTTTCACACATTAAATTTTATTGATGAAAATGATGGTTCTGAACTTTCAAGTTTTAGAAGTAAATATCCAATTGTAAATAAAGATATTTTGTTAGAATATAAATCAAGGATAAAAAATGATTTTGATTTTTTAGATGCAGAAATTTTGAAAGAGATCTTAAATGAAATCAATAATAAAGAAATTGTTTGTTTTGTAGAAGAGAATTTAATGTCAGTTAAATTAAGTGTTAATACATTTAAGTCCGTTCCATTTACAGTGATAAAAACTTTTGATAATTATCAAGCAGCTTTAAGCTTTTTAATCTCAAAGAAAAATTATTTTGATAGATTGACAAAGGTTAAAAAAGTTATTGAAAAATATTTATCGAAAGAACTTCAATTTATTACATCAAAGTTGAATAGGTTAAAAATAATATTGGAAGAAGGTGAACAGTCAGAGAGGTTTAATAAGATAGCTACTCTCCTACTTATAAACATAAACTCTATTAAAAAAGGGATGAAAGAAATCAGCTTAAAAGATATAGAGACTGAGGAAATAAAAAATATTAAATTAAATGAAAAATTTTTGCCCAAAGATAATATTGATTATTACTTCCGTAAAACAAGAGGAGAAAGAATAAAATTTGAAAAAGCAGAAAAAGATTTTGAAGCAGCCAACATTAGATTTAATTATTTGAGAAGGATTGAAAAAGATTTTAATGCAACTAATGAATTGGACAAATTAGAAAATATTGCAGAATTACTTAAACTGAATACAAAAGAAAAAATAAAAATGAAAGAAGACATAACATCTAAATTTAGAACGTATATAATCGATAATAAATATTACGTTTATGTAGGAAAGGACGGTAAATCTAATGACCTTTTAACAACAAAATTTGCAAAACAAAACGATATCTGGTTTCACGTTAGAGGTTTACCCGGCTCTCACGTTGTTCTTAAAATAACTGATACAAAAACAAAACCTCCAAAATCAATAATTAAAATTGCTGCTATAGTTGCGGCATTTCACAGTAAAGGCAAGACCGCAGGATTGGTTCCCGTTTCTTATGCTCAAAAAAAATATGTAATCAAAAAGAAAGGAATGGCACCGGGTAAAGTCATAATGCTGAAAGAAGAAACAGTTTTAGTCAGACCGCAAATTCCAAAGAATTGTGTTTTTATTTCTTCGCAAGATAAGTAAGTTTATTATTAAAGAGGCAGTAATATATATTTCATTTTATTAGTAACGAGATGAGTAGTAATCCGCATATTTGGTTTTCGGATTTTACCAAATTCTTCTCTTTTTTTAAGAGAGATTGAGTGAGTTCATTAAAAATCAAAATCCGAAAATCAAATTTCAACTATGCGAAGTGTAAACTTTATTATTGCCGGAGTATTAAAATTGAAACCTCCGATGTTGCCTCTTTCAATTCTCTAATATATTTATCAAATCGTTTACTCAAATTAGAAAACATCGGAGGTTTTGTTACAAAAGGTTTAAATAAAAAAATTGCTGAAAAAAATTTTGCCCTCCTGAACTCTAAAGTACTGTGATTTTTCCCAGCAATATAAAGTGCTATATGGATCAACATATCAAATAAAGCATTTTATATGCCAATGAATAATCATTTAATTTTGTTAAAAAAATAATGTTTTTACAATATATTTGTTTCTTATTTGATAATAAGATCATTTTGAGACAAATATAAAAATGTTTTTATTTTAAAAGTCCAATGTCATATTTTATTAAAATTTTTTCCTCCTTAGTTTTAAGGTAGTATGTCCTCTCTTAGAAAGATTTATCGTAGCAATATCAACTTCTTTGTAAATATGTGAGAACCCGCTATTACTCTGTAAATGTAGGTTCCACTGGAGACTTTATTTCCTGAGTCATTATCTCCTTTCCACTGTACGTTAAACGTACCGGCATTCTTTTGCTCGTTTACAAGTGTTTTAACTTCTTGTCCAAGCATATTGTAAATTTTAAGTGTTACAAATGATGCTTCT
>JADFGB010000151.1 GCA_022567875.1 Bacteroidota bacterium
TAAAAATAAATAATATTAAAATTCTTTTTAGCATTTAGGGTTTGAATTGTTTTGAAAAGAATAATTTGAACAAATAGTAAAATAAGTCAAGCCGACTTTCTGTCCTGTTCAATGTAGATTGGTTCTGTTCCTTTTTCAACAACATCTTTTGTGATTAAGCATTTTTCTACATTGCTCTTATTCGGCAGTTCGTACATAATATCAAGCATAAATTCTTCAACTATTGATCTTAAGGCGCGTGCACCGGTTTTACGAGTTATTGCTTTTTCAACTATTGCATCAATTGAATAAGGATCAAACTCAAGCTCAACACCATCCATAAGGAAAAGTTTTTTATATTGTTTTAGTAAAGCGTTCTTGGGTTTTATTAAAATATTTTTTAATGCTTCTTTTGAGAGTGTCTGTAAAGGTGCAACGACAGGGATCCTTCCGATAAGTTCAGGTATCAAACCGAAACGAAGAAGATCTTCTGGTAAAATTTGTTCGACCAAATAATCATCGTTTGCATTTATTTTTTTTACATCAGAGGTAAATCCCATTTTATTTTTGTTTATCCTTGCAGCAATTATTTTATCAATACCGGAAAAAGAACCCCCAAGGATGAACAAAATGTTTTTTGTGTCAATATTTATAAGGTTTTGTTCAGGATGTTTTCTTCCTCCTTTTGGCGGCACACCTGCAATAGTACCTTCAAGTATTTTTAAAAGCGCCTGCTGAACTCCTTCGCCCGAGACATCTCTTGTGATTGAAGTACTTTCACTCTTGCGTGCTATCTTGTCAATCTCATCTATATAAATAATCCCTTTCTGCGCGCGTTCAAGATTGTAGTCCGCTGCCTGCAAAAGATGAACAAGCACTGTTTCTACATCGTCACCAACATAACCTGCTTCTGTTAAAGTTGTTGCGTCTGCAATTGCAAAGGGTACATCAAGAATTTTTGCCAGTGTTTTTGCAAGAAGAGTTTTTCCTACGCCTGTAGGACCTAACATTAATATATTACTTTTTTCAATTTCTACATCATCAAGTTCAAAAAAAGAATTCTTTTTGCTTGTTCTTTTATAATGATTGTAAACAGCAACGGCTAAAGTCTTTTTAGCTTTTTCCTGACCGACAACATATTCATCTAAAGATTTTTTGATAGAATCCGGTTTTTGTATGTTGCCCGAGTTTGAATTAGAATTGTTGTAAGCTGCCAAATTATTTTTTAATATATCCACACTGCTTCCAATGCATACATCGCAAATATAAACATCGGGTCCGGCTATCATACTGCCTACTTCGTTTCCGCTTCTTCCGCAAAATGAACATTTAACTATTTTTTGATTTTCTTTTTTACTCATCTTTATTACTTATTTTTTAATTTTATTATTTCTTTCCTTGCTTTATCCACATAAATAGAATTTGGAAAATTAGTTAATAACATCTGATACATTTTAACGGCTTCATTATTATCATTCAAGCCAAATTGATATATTTTACTTTTTAAAAATAACGCTTTATCGGCAAAAATGTTCCTTTTTTTATCTTTTATTATTTCTGAAAGTGTAATGAGAGAATTTGGTAAACTGTCCAATGCTATTTCAATTTGTGCAAATCTGAACTTTGCAATTGATTTTAGAACAAAGAACGTACTTTTATCAGTATATATTTTTTTGAGTAATGAATATGCAGAATCAAAATTATTTTGTGTGATTAAAAGATCAACCCTAGCAAATTTTAATAAATGTACAGAATCACTTTTTGTGGTATTAAGCAATAATGAAAGTTCTAAAGCATCATTTGATGAATTGTCATTTTTATTTTTAATGATTTGATCTAATAGATTTACCGCTTTTTCAAAATTTCCTCTGTAAAAGTTGATTTTTGCCAGTTGAAATTTTGCAGCATTTTTCATAGAAAGAGATATTCTTCTGTCTTTTGTCATAAAATTAAAATTGGAAAAAGCTTTTTCCATTTCCCCGTTTTCAATAAATGCTTGCCCTCTCAAATTAAAAGCTTCTGGGATAAATCTGGAAGTTGGGTAATTTTTAATTATGTTTGAAAAATTAGAAATCGCTTCAACAAGATTTTTTTTAATTTTAAGATTTATCTCGCCTATTCTTAAAAAAGCTTCCGCTCCAACTTCCGATAATTTGTAGTTGATTATTAACTGCTTATAGGCAGCAATCACTTCTTCGGTTTTTTCGGGATAATTATTTTTTATTTTATAATACGGTTTCCAAGTAGTGCCTGCTTTTTTTATTATTTCCCAAAGTTCAGCACCCAATGATTTTGTATAACCCAGTTTTGCCGATGAAATATAACGTGAATTCTTATAATCGCTTATAATTTTGTTGTAAACTTTTGATGCCAAGGAATATTTGTTCTCGGTTAAAAGTCCATTTGCAAATGTTATTAATTGGCGCCCGTTTGAATTTTGTTCTTTCTCAATTTTCAAAAACACATCAAAAGCTTTTACGTCTTCGTTATTTTCCCTGTAAAGTTTTGCAAGCAGAAATGAAAAATTGATATTCCTATTTTCACTCCAATTTTTTACTACTTTAATTGTTGTGTTTAATGCATTTGGTTTACCAATATAATTTAATATTTTAGATTCAACAATTCTTAATTGTTTGGGGTTGTTTGCCAGTATAATGCAGTATTCTTTTGCGGCATTTTCAAACTGCATTGTAAGCGTGTACAAATTTGCCAAATCAAAAGAAAAAAACTTTGGATCATTAGCTGCTTTTTTTCCTGCTTGAAGATATTCTATTGCTTTTTCAAAAGCCCTTCTTTCTATTGCGTGGTTTGCAATTATTCTATAGTTAGCATAGTTTGGTTTTAATTTTTTTAATGTTTCGTCCCAAACTGAAAACGCTTTATTCTCATCACCAGATAAATAGTAAGACGCTCCCAATAGTCCGTATAAATTAATATCATTTTGGGCTTTTTGTAATTTTTTATTAATTAAATCCACAGATTCTTTATACATTTTTAATTGAAGATACGCTTGGTTTAATGAGTTAAAGTACTGATAATTATCGGGATATTGATTGTAAATTTTTTCGAATATATCTTTTGCGTCTTTATACTGTGCACCCCGCATATATGACTGTCCCAATAAATATAAATTATTGGTGTCATTTTTTACCTGAGCATTGCCGGTAAAAATGAAAATCAAAACAAACAAGGATATTTTTATAATCATAATGACAAAATAAAAAAGATATTTTTAACGGTTTTTATGTTCTTGAATCAAAAAGATGAAAATTTATCTTGCATATTAAATAAAAATAAAGCAAATTCATCTCTACATCTGAATATAGTCTATCATTTATTCAATAAAAAATATGAATATAATTTATGCATAAGAAAAAAAAAATAATTTTCATATTTTTAATAACAATTTTTATACCTTCTTGTTCCAATTATAATAACGGGTATAAAACTGATAATCAAAAAGCATCTTACATAGAAACAGCCGAAGATAAATATTCCGACAATATAAGTTATATGTTTTCTTCCGATTCTGCATTTGTTATCTGTTATAAAACAGAAATGCAAACAACTGAGAACTCAATTCCTCAATCAAAGTTTTTTATTTACGATTTAAATAATGATAAAATTGTTTTTGAAGACAAGGGCAGAAGTGATAAAATTGAATGGATTGACAATACAAAATTGAGAGTATTAAAAAGACCGGGCATAATTTCCGTAGACCCAAAAAAGAATTTGAAATTACTCGGCTATATTTACGATTTAAAAAATAACAAGAAATTACCTTTATCAAAACCGGGGAACAATCAATTACAATAGTTTTTTTTATTAAATAACTTTTAAGGATAATCAATGAAACATTTTCTACAAACAAAAAAATTTTTGGGGATGTCTTTGTTCTTAATTATTGCAGTTGTTCTCTTCTCATATACTGATTTACTTCAGTTCAAAAACGCTAAACAAATTATAAACTATGACGATTTACAGCCGGTTGTAAAAACAAAAAGACTTAAAAATGACAGACCGGAACTGTTTGCCAAATATATGAACGATATAAGAAAAGGATTTGGTGAAGATAATCCCAGCTACCCGGCAAATTACAGAATTAAGGAACTTCTGAAAGCCACAAATTTAAATTCTACTTACGGCTTGAGCAAACTTGCAAAAACTAACATTGTTAATTGGACCGAAAGAGGTCCCGGTAATGTAAGCGGCAGAACAAGATCGATAGTAGTTGACCCTGATGATGCAACTTTTAATACTTGGTTTGTAGGTTCGGTAAGCGGAGGTGTTTGGAAAACCACTGATGCGGGTGTATCCTGGACTCATTTAACTGCCTCACTTCCAACTTTAGCCGCAAGTGTTTTAGTTATGTCTGAATCT
>JADFGB010000152.1 GCA_022567875.1 Bacteroidota bacterium
TCCGAAATGACAAAATATTCATAGTTCTATTTTTTTTGATCCTCCAACAATCTCTTTTACTCTCCCAACTTCACCGCTTTCCAACCTGACTTTAATTCCGTGGGGATGAAATGCTGAATTAGTTAAAATATTTTTAACAATTCCTTCAGTAAGTTTACCCGTTCTTTGATCAGATTTTAAAACTATTTTTACTTTAAGTCCGGGGGTTATTTCAGACTTCTTATTTCCGTTATTATTCATAAGTTAAATAATTATTAATCAAATATACAATCCTGCACAATAACCTGAAGCCCAAGCCCATTGAAAATTATATCCGCCTAACCAACCTGTAACATCGATTATTTCTCCAATAAAATAAAGATCTTTTATTTTCTTTGACTCAAAAGTTTTTGATGAAAGCTCTTTCGTATCCACCCCACCCTTTGTAACTTCGGCTTTCTCAAATCCTTCTGTTCCTGAAGGAATTATTTTCCATTCCTGAAAAATTTTACAGACCTTTTCAATATCATTATCATTATACTGATTTAGAGATTTATCAAAGCCGATTAGATGAACAAATATATTAACAACACTTTTAGGCAAAATTGAACTGAGAGGAGTCATCAAAAGCGCTTTTGGAAATTCTATTTTCCATTCTTTAATTTTATCCGAAAGATTATATTCCGGAAGCATATTAATTTTTACCTCATCTCCTTCATTCCAGTAATTTGATATTTGTAGAATAGCGGGTCCGCTAAGTCCCTTATGAGTAAAAAGAATATTCCCTCGGAATGTCTTTCCGTTGCAGGTTACTATTGAATCAACTGAAACGCCAGCAAGTCCCGAATAATTTTCAAGATCTTTTTCATTCAATGTAAACGGAACTAGTGAAGGTTTACACTCAACAATATTAATACCGAACTGCATTGCAATTCTAAATCCAAAATCTGTAGCACCTATTTTTGAGATTGATAATCCTCCGGTTGCAATTATTAGTGATACGCAAGAAAATTCACCAATGTTTGTTTTAATCGTGAACAATTCTTCTTTTTCTAACTTTTCAACCTTACAATTTGTTTTTATTTCTACTCCTGAGTCTTCGCATTCCTTTAAAAGAAGGTCCACTATTTCTGTTGATTTACCATCGCAAAAAAGTTGTCCGAGAGTCTTTTCGTGATAAGCGATTTTATATTTTTCAACCAGCGAAATAAAATCTTGTTCATTAAATCGGCTAAGTGCTGATTTACAAAAATGTTCATTTTGCGAAATAAAATTTTCTGGCTGTACCCATAAATTTGTAAAATTACATCTTCCTCCGCCTGATATTAAAATTTTCTTTCCTACTTTTTCATTGTGTTCAATAACAAGGACTTTTCTTCCCCTTTTGCCTGCAGTTGCCGCACACATAAGTCCTGCAGCTCCACCGCCTATAATAATTGCATCGTAATTGTTTTTGATTTTCATTTATGAAAGGGAAATTAAAAACCCTCTATTTACACTGTTGGATAATTATTTAATAAATTTCTATGCTTTATAATCCTTATTGTAATAAGGAATAAGTTCATTCCCCAAATATTTAAGCACAGCTGCTATTACACCTAAATCATCAAGGTAACCTATCAAAGGTGCAATATCGGGTATGGCATCAATCGGCACTATAAAATAAATCAAGGCTCCAATTATAATTGATTTTCTGTGCCAGCTTACATTTGGGTCGCGCATATAATTAACCAGTGCAAGTATATCTTTTGCAAAAGATATTTTTTTGCCGACTCTTTCAAGTTTTTCCCAAAGATTATCATCAATATATTTTTCCTGATCTTCACTGCTTTTCGTTTCTATTTCGACTAACTCTTTAGGTTTTTCATAATCAAAATCTATTTCTTCAACTTCTTTCATTTTTAATCCTTCTTATATTTTTCAAACCAATCAAAAACGGAATTCCACCAAAGTCTTGCATTTTGAGGTTTCGTTACAAAATGGTATTCGTCAGGGTAATAGATTAATTTACTTGGTACACCGAGTCTCTGCAAGGAAGTGAATAACTGAAACGATTGTTCCTCAGCTACTCTAAAATCATTTGCACCGTGAACTATTAACATCGGGGTTTTAGCATTATGAATGAAACGGTGAGGTGACCATTTTTCATATAATTCTCTGTCTTCCCAAGGGGCTCCATTAAACTCCCATTCTGGGAACCATAGTTCCTCGGTTGTTCCCCAAAAACTTTCTGTATTAAAAACTCCGTCGTGAGAAACAAGTGCATTGAATCTGTCGGTATGTCCTTCTATCCAACTTATCATATAACCTCCGTAAGAGGCTCCGGCAGCAAATGTATTTTTCTTATCAATAAAATCAAAATTTGCCAAAGCATAATCGTAGGCATTCATTAAATCTGTGTAGACTTTACCACCCCAGTCTCTTGATATTTCATCAGTGAACTGTTGCCCGTAGCCAACGCTTCCCCTTGGATTTGGAGCAACAACCACATATCCTTTTGAGGCAAATAATTGTACGTTCCAGCGGAAATGGAAATCATCAGTCCAATGTCCCTGTGGACCGCCGTGAATTAAAAATATCATCGGATACTTTTTCGATTTATTGAAGAAAGGCGGTTTTACCAAAATAGATTGTACTTCTTTTCCCCCGGCTCCTTTTGACCAAAAAGTTTCAAGAGGAATCATCTCAAATTTTGAAAGTAACTTTCCATTTATATTAGTCAGCTGTTTAATATTACTACCGTCATTGTTCATTGAAAATATTTCGTATGGATGATTTGATTGCTGCTGCTTAAAATAAATTGTATTACCATTAGGCGATATTGTTAAACCGGTGTTAACATGTTCTTTTAATATCATTTTAATATTTCCGGTTTCAATATTTATTTTATAAACAGAGTTGTAAATTTCGTTAGCGGAGGTAAAATAAATTATTTTAGAATCCGGAGACCAGATCATTTCCCCTATTGACCGATCAAATTTTGGTGTTAAATTTTTTAGCTCTTTTGTCTTTCTATTGTAGAGAGTAAGTTCTTTTCTGTCTGCTTCAAAACCGGCTCGTCTCATAGAAGTAAAAGCAATGTATTTTCCGTCAGGGGAATAAACAGGCTGTGCATCTACCCCTTTACTTTGAGAAATTTTTCTTTCTTTTAAATTATCCAGATTGATTGTGTAAATTTCATTGTTTGTAGTGTTTTGCACTCTCTCTTCCGAGTTCATCGTAAAGACAACTTCATTATCATCGGGTGAAAAATTATAATCGTTTCCACTTCCTAAAGATAGAGGGGGTACATCGTGATTTTTTAAGAAGTTTAAATCAGTGTACTTTCTTGTCTTTACATCAAAAATAAAAAGATGATCTCTCTTTTCACCAAGCCAATGATTCCACGATTTATACATTAAGTGCGTAAGAATTTTTGCTTTTACCTTACTTTCTTTTTGTTCTTTATCCCTTTGTTTTATGCAGTCCTGTGTTTTACAATCGGGATAAACTGAGGAGACAAATAAAAGTTTACTGCCGTCATTTGACCATTCAAAACCCGAAGCCCCGGAGTAAATATCCGTCACCTGTTTTGAATTATTACCGTTAAAATCACAAATCCAAATTTGTTCATCCAAAGAGTAAGCTATGTGTTTTCCGTCTGGTGAAAATTTAGGATTACTTTCGTTCTTTTCAGAATTCTTTAGGGAACGAAGATTATTTCCGTCTGAATCTATCAAAAATATATCGGTATTGCCCTTGTTGGTTTCCATACTGTATGCGGTAACGGAGAAAGCAATAGTTTTGCCGTCCGGTGAAAGTTCTAAACTACCGATTCTGTGCATTGCCCACATATCTTCGACAGTTAAAGGTCTTTTGTTCTGAGCTAAAACAGGTATAATAAATATTAAGAGTACGATAAATATTTTTTTCATTTTCACCTCTATTTGCCTTTCAATTTTTGTTTTAAAAAATAGTGGAAGTTGCCGCTAAAGGCAATTTACTTTAACGGATTATTCTCCTTTACTAAAGGGAATTATATATTTATTTTAGCAAGCTCAAATAATGTATAACTTAATTTTAACAAATGGATGCTCTAAGTACCAAATATTTACCAGGTGGTTTTGACCAATATATTCTGTTTAACAAAACAGTAGAGTTAAAAGATAAAAAGATATTGTTCATCGGTGCAGGATTAGAAAAACTACTTGTTAAAATAGAACGCTCCCTTTATTCTTCAATTTTTTATATTGTTGACGATCACGATTCTCTTCTCACAACACGTTTTTTATTATCGGATTTAAAAGATATAAATATCAGGCTTATGCAGTTTGACAGCACAGATTTTGCAAATGAAAATTTTGATATTGTT
>JADFGB010000153.1 GCA_022567875.1 Bacteroidota bacterium
TGGTTAGGCCAGAAACGAACTTTGTAAACATAGGTGAAAGAACTAATGTAGCCGGATCTAAAAAGTTTGCTCGTTTAATAAAAGAGGAAAACTATGAGGAAGCATTATCGGTAGCTCGTAACCAGGTTGAAGGCGGCGCTCAGTTGATAGATATAAATATGGATGAGGGAATGATTGAGTCTGAAGTTGTTATGACAAAGTTTCTTAATCTAATTGCAACAGAACCCGATATTGCTAAACTCCCGATTATATTGGATTCCTCAAAATGGAGCGTAATAAAAGCAGGATTAAAATGTCTGCAGGGCAAAGGAATAGTCAATTCAATAAGCTTAAAAGAGGGTGAAGAAGAATTTATAAATCACGCAAAAGTAATTCTTCAATTTGGCGCTGCTGTAATTGTTATGGCGTTTGATGAAAATGGACAGGCAGATACATTAGAACGTAAAATAAAAATATGTGAAAGAGCCTATAAAATATTAACCAAACAAGTCGGCTTTGCACCGCAGGACATAATATTTGATCCTAATATTTTAACAATTGCAACCGGCATGGATGAACATAATAACTATGCCGTAGATTACATTGAAGCAGTAAAATGGATTAAACGAAATTTACCCTTAGCAAAAGTAAGTGGGGGTGTAAGTAATTTATCATTTTCTTTCAGAGGCAATAATGTTGTAAGAGAAGCAATGCATTCGGCATTTCTTTATCACGCTATAAAAGCAGGCATGGATATGGGAATTGTAAATGCAGGGCAGTTAGAAATTTATGAAGGAATACCAAAAGACTTATTAGTATTAGTTGAAGCTGTTATTTTTAACAGCAAAAAAGATGCTACAGAAAAACTTTTAGAATATGCAGAAACGGTTAAAGGTAAAAACAAAGATGAGACAAAAAGCGAAGAATGGAGAGATCTTCCTGTTCAAGAAAGATTAGCTCATTCACTTGTAAAAGGGATAGTTGATTACATAGAGGAGGACACTGAAGAGGCTCGAAAAAATTATTCTAAACCGATTGAAGTAATCGAAGGTCCGTTGATGGACGGAATGCGTATAGTTGGGGACTTGTTTGGTTCGGGTAAAATGTTTTTGCCACAGGTTATAAAAAGTGCAAGAGTCATGAAAAAAGCTGTTGCGTATTTAAACCCTTTCATAGAAGAAGAAAAACAAAATTCAAAAAGCAAATCGGAAGAAGGAATAAAAATATTATTAGCAACTGTAAAGGGTGATGTTCACGACATCGGTAAAAATATAGTCGGTGTTGTTTTGGGATGTAACAACTATAATATTATCGACCTTGGTGTTATGGTGCCTTCCGATAAAATTATACAAACTGCTATCGATAAAAACGTTGATATAATAGGGCTTAGTGGACTTATCACTCCCTCACTTGACGAAATGGTACACGTTGCAAAAGAGATGGAAAGAAGAGGGTTAAAAAAACCGCTGCTGATTGGAGGGGCAACAACTTCTAGAATTCATACAGCCGTTAAGATTGCTCCGAATTATACCGGAAGTACTATCCATGTTCTTGATGCATCTATTAGTGTTCCTATCATAACAAAGCTATTGAATAAAGATAAAAAAGAACAAGAAAGGTTTATCGATAAATATAAAACCGAATACGTAGAACTTAAATCAAACTATCTGCGAAAAATGTCTGAAAAACTTTTTATAACGTTAGGTGAAGCAAGAAATAATTTGTTTAAAATAAATTGGAATGAGGCAGAAATAAAAAAACCAAACAATCTTGGAATAAAAAAATTAAATAATTATTCCTTAAAAGAAATAGCCGAATATATTGATTGGACTCCCTTCTTTTTAACCTGGGAAATGAAGGGAAGATATCCGCAAATATTTGAAAACAAAAAGCTCGGTACAGAAGCAAAAAAATTATTCGATGATGCAAATAAACTGCTCGATAAAATAATTAAAGATAAACTGTTAACCGCAAATGGTGTTGTTGGTGTTTTTCCTGCAAACTCAGTTAATTTTGACGACGTAGAAATTTATTCTAATGAAAAAAGAGATGGTGTATTAACAACCCTTCACACATTAAGACAGCAAATTAAAAAATCTAAAAATGAGCCTAATATTGCACTTGCTGATTTTATAGCTCCAAAAGAAACAAACAAAAACGATTATATCGGTGCATTTGCTGTTACAACCGGAATAGGTTTGGAAAAGATAGTGAATAAATTTGAAAAGGAAAACGACGATTATAACAGCATTTTAGCTAAAGCTTTAGCAGATAGACTTGCAGAAGCATTTACCGAGTTGTTGCACGAAAAAGTAAGAAAAGAATATTGGGGTTATTCAACCGAAGAAAATCTTACAAATGAAGAAAAGATAAGAGAGAAATATAAAGGAATTCGTCCGGCACCAGGCTATCCCGCACAACCCGACCACACGGAAAAACCAATTATTTTTGATTTATTGAATGTAACTGAAAATACAGGGATAACTCTTACTGAAAGTTTAGCTATGTATCCGGCGTCAAGTGTATGCGGACTTTATTATTCACATCCGGAGTCAAAATATTTTAATGTAGGAAAATTGAGCAAAGATCAAATTCTGGACTATCACCGCCGCAAAGGTATGAGCGTTGCCGAAGTTGAAAAATGGCTCGGCACTAATTTAGCATATTAACTGTAATTTCTTTCCAATTTCATCTACCTTTTTGAACAACTTATAATATAATTTTGCCATTCAGCACAATAATTAATTATTCTTCGTTGTAATTTAGGATATTCAAGTTCCAAAATTATGGATGAAAGTTTTTAATATAGAAATAATTGTAACTCACAAATGTTTATTTAAGTCACAAAGGAAGAAAACATAGGAATAAAAATGAAGCTAACAGGAAATTTGAAAAAGATACTTTCTATATTTGGTGTTTTGGCAGTTGGAATAATAATAATGTTTGTGCTCGGCTCGACAGAAAAAGAAAGCAACAAGAGAAAATTAAAACCAGAAGTAAGAACAGTAGAAACTCAAATAATCAATTTTGGAAATATTAATCTCGAGATAACAGGTTACGGTACAATTCGATCACAAAACGAATTAAATGTTATATCTGAAGCATCCGGTAAAGTAATGTTTGCAAAAAACAATTTAAGAAACGGCACCTTCGTTAAAAAGGGAGAGACGGTACTTATCATTGACCAAAGAGAAGTTGAAAACACGCTTTATTCTCTTCGTTCAAATTATTTAAAGGCTATAGCATCCCTTTTAGCTGAGATGAAAATAGAGAACGTAAATATTTATAAAAAATGGTCTAATTATTTTAAATCAATCGATATTAAAAAAACTATTCCGGAACTGCCCTACAAATTAACTTCAAGAGAAAAAATTAAACTCAGCGCTAGAGATATACTTACAAAATTTTACGCTGTTAAAAACCAGGAGATACTTCTTACAAAGTATAAAATAACAGCACCTTTTAACGGATTTTTGGAATCAAACGGAATAATTAAAAACAGCATAATTTCAAAAGGAATGTGGCTGTTTAAAATAACGGATGCTAAAAATCTTGAAGTAGCGATCCCTTTATTGGCTGAAGATATAAACATGATAGATTTTCTAAAGAACATTACCGTTACTCTTTACTCTGAAAAAAGCGATGACATTATTAAGGGACGCATAATAAGAAAAGAAGCTAACTTAAAAAGAAACTCACAAACATTGGATGTTTTTGTAGCTTTTAAAAACAACAAACTAAACACCTACTTTTTGTCCGGTAATTATATACGTGTTGATATACAAGGTAAACACTTAAAAAATGTTGCAAGCATTCCAAGGCATTTGGTAGATAATGACAATTTTATTTACACAATGGTTAACGGCAAATTAGCACATATCAAGGTTGATATAATTACAATACAGAATAATTATGCAATCATAAGAAATACTATTCCTAATAAGACTGAGATAATAAAAACTATACTTCAAAAACCTTTGATTGGTATGGGATTAAAATCTTCAAGTGAATCTTTAAAAATTAACAATGACAGTCCGAATATAAATGCAACAACTATCGGCGAGTTCTGATAATAGAAACAAACAGCAAGTGAGATTATGTTAGAAAGATTTTTAAGATATTTTATAAAGCACTCTGTTATTACAAACTGGGTAATGATAGTAATTTGTATTGCCGGAGTATTCGGTCTATACAACCTCAATAAAAGAATTGATCCTAAATTAAAAGTTGACAGAATAGAGATTGATGTACCTTATCCCGGTGCCTCCGCAGTTGAAGTTGAAGAAGGAATTGTAATAAAAATAGAAGAAAGCCTTAGAGGGCTTGATGGTATTGAAAAAGTAACTTC
>JADFGB010000154.1 GCA_022567875.1 Bacteroidota bacterium
TTCAACCAAACGATTCATAGTGTATTTATCCCAGCTCTTTATTCCATTTAATTCCATTCCATCAATTCCCAAATCACAAGCATCTCCCGGAACAGAGAGATAGTGCAGCAAAAAAGTTCTATTTCCCTCATCATTTTTTACAAAAACAAATGGATTTCTAGCATCTTCAACACTCTCTACTAACCCTGCACCAACAATTATTCTTTTTCCATGATCTTGTAAATGACTGTGGCCTTTTTCATTAAGTTCTGTTTCATAAAATCTTTTTGCATAATCAGGATCTAGATGGATCATAAATCCTTGGCCACCCATTCCTTCTCCCAAAGTAGAAAATCCCTCAATCCTATAGAAACTATCTCTGCCGTAACGCATAAAAAAAACAACAAAAATCTCTTTTTAATAATTATTCTCTTAGAAAATATATGTTAAAACCTTTCTGCAACCTTTCTCGCAACCAAAATTTCTTCCGTCGTTAACAACTCCCCATTCCTTCCTCGGGCCATCAATCTATTTCCAGGTTCCACGTGTCCCAAACCAAGAATATGTCCAAATTCGTGGGCAGTTGCCCTGAAATCATTTACAGTTGTGTAATCTGCAACAAAAGTAGAATCTATTCGCAAAGCCGCAAGCCCATTAATTCCTTCAAGATTTTTTGATAAGAACACATTTATAACATTTTCATCAAAATTTTCGTGAGTAGGTGGTGTATCTACTTTCCATTCTAAAGTTTCTCCGCCGCAATAATTTTTTTCGTTTGTTCTCTCTTTATTTTTTAATGCTTTAATAAAAATATATACTATTATTATTAAAGCTGATACTAAAATCCACGAACCTATAGTTGAAATAACGTGATACGACTGGTACTCAGGCAAATAATCATAAGATCTTCTCGGCATACCTAACCAGCCCATAACAAACATTGGAAAATAAAGTATATTAAAACCTACAAAGAGAATCCAAAAAGATATTTTAGCTAATTTTTTATTATAAGTTATCCCAAACATCTTTGGAAACCAATGATACAATCCTCCAATAAAAGCGAAACCTGCTGTACCAAAAATTACGTAATGAAAATGCCCTACAATAAAAGTAGTATCAGTTAAATGAATATCGAGTGAAAGTGTACCCAGCATTATTCCTGTTAAGCCACCTATTGTAAATAAGAAAATAAATGCAAGTGCATATAACATAGGTGGTTCTAATTCAATAGAGCCTTTATAAAGGGTAGCAGTCCAGTTAAAAACTTTTATAGCACTTGGTATAGCGACCAAAAATGTAAGTAAAGAAAAAATAAAATTAGCAACATCACTCATACCCGCTGAAAACATATGATGACCCCAAACCAAAGAACCGAATAAAGCAATAGCAAGTGAAGAATAAGCAATAGCTTTGTAACCAAATATTGTTCTGTGCGAATAGACTGTTATAATTTCCGTAATTACTCCCATTGCAGGAACTGCCATAATATAAACTGCAGGATGAGAATATATCCAGAATAAATGCTGATATAAAACAGGGTCACCACCCAACGAAGGGTCAAAAAGTCCTACTCCAAAAACTCTTTCAACTATTATAAGTAAAAGAGTTATACCAATTATAGGTGTAACAAGAACTTGTATCCATCCTGTAGCGTACAAAGCCCAAGGAAAAAGAGGCATCCTAAACCAACTCATTCCCGGTGCTCTCATTCTGTGAATTGTTACAATAAAGTTTAAACCGGTTAGTATAGATGAGAATCCTAATATAAAAGCTGCCGACAGTGTAAGAATCATATTTGTACTTGTTCTTATACTGTAGGGAATGTAAAATGTCCAGCCTGAATCCGGTGCTCCGCCAGGTAGAAAAAGAGCAATAATTACAATTAATCCTCCAATAATATAAAGGTACCAACTAAATAAATTTAATCTTGGGAAAGCAACGTCTTTTGCACCAATCATTATTGGTAAAAAGAAATTACCAAAAATTGCGGGAATACCTGGAATTACAAAAAGAAAAACCATTATTATTCCGTGGAGTGTAAATAACGCATTATAAGTCTGTGCTCCAACAATTGTTTCACCGGGTGTCAATAACTCAAGTCTTAATAAAAGTCCAAAAAATACTGCTATTAAAAACCACGTTGAAATAGCTACTAAATAAAGAATAGATATGCGTTTGTGATCGGTGGAAAGTATCCATCCCAAAAAACCTGAATGTTTACCCTTATGGTCAATATAACTTACATGATCTTTACTGCTAATATCCATAGAATTTTCTGCCATTAAACTAACCTCTTGTTGTCATTTATCTTTTTCTTTTTTACCAATATTAATATCACCAGACCTACAGTTAGAATAGTGCTTGCTCCAACTATTTTTAAAATATCAATAACATATGCTCTTCCCTGAGGGTCATAACTAAAACAGAACGCCAATAATTTACCTATACTTGGAATAACTTTACCTTCAGTTGCATCAATTACTGCAAGCTTAAAACTAAAAGGTAATATTGAAAATCCACTTCTCTTTTTATACCTTGGATATAAATACCTGCTTAACATTCCGTCCTTAGTCAAAAACATTAGTGAAGTTGTATGTATAAATTGAGTCCCTTCTCTCTTAAAATGAAAGCCTGTAGCATCTGCTATTTTTTTTATGTTGTTATAACTACCTGTTAAAAATTCCCAATCATCGGGTGCAATATTCTTATCGATCAAATTGAAGATTGTCCTTTTCTTCTCTGCTGCATTTTTAGGTGTTTCTCTATCATCCATACTTAAAATTACAACTCTATAATCTACCCCGGGTTCTAATGTAGATTTGTTTATTACTTCAGCAATATCAGTCATTAATGGAGTACAAATACCAGGGCATTTATAATAGACAAATGCAAAAATTACAGGTTTATCATTAAAATAATCTTTAAGAACAATTTCTTTTCCAAATGAATTTACAAATGTAACATTTAATGGTATATATTTACCGAGCTGTTCATCAATTGTTATATCATTTTTATCATTCCCATTCGCTAACCATTAACATTTTGCTGAAAAAATATAACCGTAAATAATAAAACAATATAAAAAAATACTCTGTTTAATTTCATTTCATTCTTATTGAATTTGTCCATTCAAAAAGTTAAACAGACTTTCCCATTGTGCAGAAGAAAGTTGAAACACTTTCCCGTTGAAACCATTATTAATAGCATCATTTACAATAACATCAACAAATAATTGTTTATTCTTTTTCCAGTTTTTATCAGAATTTAAAGTTACCAAGGCTGAAAATTGATTGTCAGTAACTTTATAAAAAAGTTTCTTCCCTAAAGTTTCATTCATATTTTTTATTGATGCAATTATATCATCAATTTTTTGTACTGTTTCATTATTTTCTGATACAATTAATTTTAATGCAAACTTAATTGGTATTTGTGCAGATAAAGAAGTTCCTTCTGATAAATTATACTTAATATCTAAATTTATTAAATCATCGCCGGTATCTTCAGGAGCATTTGGAATAAAAGCTGAGCGTATAAAAACTCCTAAGGCAAGTTTATCTTCCGGTAATAAATAACTGTAAGATGTCATACCACTTCCAGGAATTCCTTCTTCCAAAGTTTTGTAAATTTCACTCAATTTCATACCGATTTTCCATCCGGTATTTTGATTAAAATTTCTTGGTTTTGGTACCATTGCCCCACCTGCAGGTCCATCACCCTCACCTGTTGTTCCATGACAAGAGGCACAGCTTTCTTTAAATATTTTTTGACCCTTTTCAATTATTTCCGGTGGAGGATCTAAAAATGATAAAATATCCACAGCGGGTATTACTTTTGCTTCTTGTAATTGTATGTCTTTTTCAACTACTTGTGCAATTAATCTTGGGGGAATTGTTTGAGTTGTTATATCATTTAAATTATTTACATAAAGCAGTCCAATAATAATAACAACAACTATCAGATAAATATAAATAACCGAAAGAAATGCTATCGGTTTAGCATTAAAAAACTTAAAATTATTATTATCAGAAGAATTCATAACCTGCCTTAATATTATAAGTGAAAATCCAGACCACGTTGAAGTTTAGGATCTTTCACGGGAATTAAGTTATATTTTTCAAACATTCTGTTAAACATAAAAATTATTATTCCTACTGTTGCAACTAGAAAAGAAATATCCATCCAGCTAAAAGAAAAATTTAGACCGTTTCCATTCATACCCGGCATTATTAACCAATAAAGATCAATAAAATGCATTGCTAAAATCCATATAGAAATAAATTTTAATTTTTTAAAATTTGTTTTTGAAGGATATGACAATAAGACACTAAAGGGAACAATAAAATGC
>JADFGB010000155.1 GCA_022567875.1 Bacteroidota bacterium
CAAAAATCAGAAGAAAAAGAAGCTGATATGATCATTGTATATTACCATTTCGGTGAAGAATACAAAAGAGAACCAAGTAAATATCAAAAAGAAGTAGTGGACTCTACATTAAAATTTGGTGCAGACATTATAATTGGTTCGCATACACATGCAGTACAATCAATAATGATAAAGAAACAAAAAAATAAGCAGAGTTTTATTGCATATTCTTTAGGCAATTTTATATCGAATCAAAGATGGCGTTATTCAAACGGGGGAGTAATTCTTTCTATAAAAATTAAAAAAAAATTGTATAATAAATCTTCCTCAATAGTAAAAGTGAGTTACCTGCCTACGTATGTTTTTAAAGGGAAAACAAAACATAAATATGAATTTGTAATTATTCCTTCAACATATTATTACACTTATCCAATTTATCAATTTTTTAGTGATTCAACATTTAAAGAAATGATCCAATCTTTTGAAGATACTAACGAAAAATTAAAAAATTATAAAGGCTTACCAGTAAAAAATAATTAACAACATTTCCAATATTTGGAAATATATTTGTATCTTTAATGCTAAATTTTTTATTAGAATTCTTATGTTAAAAACACAATCCAATCTAATAAATAAAAAAATTAGCCTTTAGAAAAAAAAATTGAAAAGAAAAGCTTCTCTTACATTAATATTTATTACTGTTTTCATAGATCTTTTAGGATTCGGTATTCTTATACCCATTTTACCCACCTTTTCTACTATCGAATTGAACTTAAGTGAATTTTCAATCGGACTGGTGCTGGCAATTTATTCACTTACTCAATTTATTTTTGGGCCTATCCTTGGAAACCTTTCCGACAGAGTGGGGAGACGTCCGTTAATTATGGGATGTCTATTTCTCAATGCTATTGGATATATAATTTTTGCTTTTACTAATTCATTTATGCTGCTATTAATATCACGTATAGTTGCTGGAATTGGAGGGAGCAGTATTTCCGTTGCTCAAGCATATATAGCTGATGTTACTTCAAAAAAAGATCGTTCTAAAGGGATGGGAATGATTGGGGTCGCTTTTGGATTAGGATTTGTATTCGGACCTATTATTGGAGGATTCCTTTCAAAATACGGATATGAAGTAACAGGATTTGCAAGTGCAGCTTTTTCATTCATTGCTTTTTTATTCACTATATTTTTCTTACCCGAATCTTTGAAAAAGATTAAAGATAAGGTTGGAATTAAAACAAGAAAACTTTTTGACATAAAGGCTATTAAATTATTGTTTCAAAACCATAAAATAGCTACACTCATTATAATGTTTTTTATTCTTATTTTTTCTATTGCAAACATTTATGGGACATTTGCATTAATCGGTTATAAAAAATATCACTTTACCGATATGCAGAACGGTATTATGTATGGAATTATTGGTATTGTCTCTGCTATAGTACAAGGCGGGCTGTTACGTGTTCTTACAAAATATATGGATGATAAAATAATTGTGATCGCAGGATCATTTCTTTTGATGCTTGGTCTTGCAATGGTACCGTATGCCGGTAATATGACAGGACTTATTGTAGTAATTGTTATACTTGCTTTGGGAAGCGGCAGTCTGCAACATACAATGTTAAGCATGATATCTAAAAACTCATCTGAAAGTGAACAGGGATTTACTCTCGGTGTTAATCAATCTTTCTCAGCGTTTGCTAGGGTATTGGGTCCTTTATGGGGTGGTTTCTCTTTTGAATATATCGGTTATCAATATCCTTTTTTAACCGGTGCTGCTTTTACTTCAATAATTTTTATTGGAAGTATTTATTATTTGCCAAAAGTATTAACTGATAAAAAATAGTATTCCATTTGGTTAAATCTATACTCATCCATTTAAAATAAAAAAACCGGATGATTATTGACACCCGGTTTTTTTAGTGTTGTCTAATTCTTAATTAGTTAGCCGTTTTTAAGAATTCAATAATTTTTCGTGTTACAATACCGGAAAGATTAGCTCTTGTCCTCATATGCATTCCTGCAATTTCCCACTGAGCATCAGTTAAACTCTGTGGAGGACGGATGTTATGACAGCGTGCACAGTTTTCGCCCCATAATTGAGCACCGGATCTATCGACAATGTCAGTTGTAGATGCACAACCTACAATTGTTAATACTGCAAAGAAACCAAGTCCTAAAATCAGATTTACCATATATTTTTTTATGAATTTCATTTTCTTATCTCCTTATAATTAAAATCCAAATGCAATTTGACCTATAAAACGGTGTTCATTAGTTGTACTACCGCCAGGAACTACTATATCTTTGTTTTCATAAGCAAATTTGAATAGGCTGCTTGAAGATAACCAGTAATTTATACCAATAGTTGAACGTTTCATTAATTCATTTTCAGGTGCGTTATCAGGTTTATCTGTCCAGTCATAACGATAAACAAACTCTAAATTCTTAAAGAAATCATTATCCACATTTCCAGGACGAAATGCTATCTGAGCATATCCACCATTTGAATTATTTTCAAATGTTAAAGGTGCAATATTTGGATTATCTATATTCAACCATACAACTTGTGCTTTTAAATCAATAGTACCTTTTAACCCTCTAATATCTTTAGCATAAGAAAAATCAACTACGTGTGTAGTTGCACTTACATTTTCAAACTGTGTATTCTCTTCACCTACTGTAGCGTTTTCAAAAGCATATCCTATTGCTAATTCCGGGATAGGTAAAAATCCAAATTTTAAACCAATTCCTTTGTTATTATTATTATCTTCATAATTTTTGAAATCTATAAACCCATCATCTAAATCAAGAGTAGGACCCATGCTCATAAAAAACACATATTCAATTTTGCTTCCTTTTATTGGTGTTCCGCCTCTTAGTTGAAATCCTAAATGTTGACCGGCAAGCATACCACCGTGATGGCCAACAAACATAGGCATAGTGGGTAATTTATTGATCCATGCGGGATGAAGTCTTTCTATAAAATAGTTGGCTGGATTTAAGAATTTACCTGCACCAAATATTAAATAATCGTTAAGGGTATATAATATCTGAGCATATTCCAAAGTAATATTTTGTTCTCCGTCTTCAATTTCTAATTCTATTTCAGCTTCAAAAAACAACCTGTCATTAGCTTTATATAGGAAAATAGGATTAAACCCTGTTTCAAATTGTGATGGTTCATTTTGTGGCTTAATAAAATTAGTTAAAGCGTAACCGGTTACCATAAATTGATGGCTTCCGGATTGGAATTTTTGGATTTGACTCTTCAAATCAGTATTGTCTTGAGGTAAGCTTTGAGAAGCAAAGCAGAATATTAATGTTATAATTGAAAAAAGTATAAAACGAATATTTTTCATTATTTTTTACTCCTTATTAAGTATTATTTTGATTTTAGTGATCTTACATAGTTAATAACAGCCCAACGTTCTTTATCTTTTAGAATAGTATTGAATGCCGGCATTGGTGCTCTACCACGAGTAATTTTGTAATATAATACACCGTCTTTTTGGCTTTGTACAAGTTTTGAAGTTAAATCTGTAACTTTCTTTCCTAAATATTTTCCTGCTGGTCCATCACCGATACCACTTTCTCCATGACAGATTACACAGCTTTGTGCGTAGATTTTTTCCCCTAATTTTATGGATAATTGTGTAGAGGGAATTGGATTTTTAATTTTTTTAGCAATACCGGGTACTTTCCAATCCTTTCCACTTGGATTAGAGAAGTTATTAGTTGAAAAAAATAAAAATAAAGTTGCAAAAACTACTGTAAAAAAAGTTAGATTTAATTTTGTTGTATTCATTTCTACACTCATAAAGTTTAATTATATTGTTATTATTTAGATATATGCAACCATTATGCCAAAATAAAAAACATAGAATAAAATGTTTATAACTTCTTTATAAATAAGAAATTACTGTAAAAATTAAAATTAGGTTTTTATATTATTACTGCATTTTTGCAAGAGTTTAAAGCTGAGTATTATTTGTTTTGCAAAAAAAGTCGGTCTCTGTCTGTTAGAGTGAGAAGAAAATTTTAATTTTTTTCTGAAATTTTTAATTCGCTTATTTTTCTGTATAATGTAGAAGAATTGATTTCTAGAACTTTTGCGGATAATTCTTTATTCCAATTATTATCTTTAAGTGTTTGAGTTATATAGGCTCTTTCGTACGAATTTAATGTTGCTTTAAGACTTTTCGATTCGCTTATATTTTGTGAAATTCCTAGTATATTAGAAGGCAGTCCGTTTATATTTATTGTTTTGTTTTCACACAAAATCATAGCTCTTTCAATCACATTC
>JADFGB010000156.1 GCA_022567875.1 Bacteroidota bacterium
GATCCTTTTTCAAGAAACCAGTAAACATGATATCCGTTCTTTGTTTCAACAATGCTTGAAGGAATCAATTGAAGTTTGAGAAGAGAAGATAATGCTTCTTGCTTTCCTTTCTTCGTTTCATCTTTAAAGTCGAAATCAAGAACTATAGCATTAAATGTTTCCAAAAATGCTTTCTGACGTACTCCATCTTTGAAAGAATTTGTAGAAGGGGATGCCAATATTTTTATTATCAGTTTAAGAAGTGGAGCTGGAATAAACAGATTACAAGAAGTCTCAAGTTATGCTATCTTTGGAGAATTAGATTGGAGTTCAGGAGTAATAGACCAATGTATTGGAAGATTGTGGAGGGATGGTCAAGAAAATAAAGTAACTGCAATTGTTGATTGTGGAATTGCCCCGGGTTTAAGTAATATTGTATTGGGTTATCACAACAAAAGGATGAAGGTTAAATATTTTGAGTGCTTAGTTGGAGGATTGCCTGTTAACAGGACATGGCCATTTGAATACAAAGCTCCTTTTTCACCGATTGATGTGTTCGAAATATATATACGTCCATCCAGAAATATGGAAAGCGGAAAAATTATAACCAAACCGGCATTAAGTGAACCGGAGTTTGTTGATTTTGAAGGTATCGGAACTCTAGAAGCATTTAATACAGATGGATTGGGAACATTATTAACTACAATGGAAATTCCATCAATGATTGAAAAAACATTAAGGTATCCCGGGCATATTGAATATATAAAAGTTTTAAAAAAATGTGGTTTTTTTAGTACAAAAGAAATTGAAGTAAATGGGAAAAAGATAAAACCTATAGACCTTACTTCCCAACTTCTTTTGCCAATGTGGTCATTAGAGGAAGGCGAAGATGAATTTACTGTTTTAAAAATTACAATTGAAGGAGAGAAAAATAATCAACCGAAAAATTATACATACACATTAATTGATAGATATAATCATAAAGACAATATTTCATCAATGGCAAGAACAACAGGTTATACTTGTACTTCAGCTGCACGATTGTTATTAACTAATAAATTTAAAAGAAAAGGGATATGTCCGCCTGAATTTATCGGTGAAGATGAAAATTGTTATAATTCAATAATAAATGATTTAATCGAAAGAGGAATTAAATTTAAATAATCTTTATTTTTGTTAAGTAGTTGTCAATTCCTCAAAATCGATTTATATATTTTTATAGAATATTAGCCTAAATATAATTAAGTACATTCAGGAGAAAATATATGTTAGATACATCTTTTGGATTTTTGATTTGGAAATCTATTGTAGCGGGAATAATAGCAACAACCTCAATGGAATTATTGTTCCGTATGTGTTCAAAATCTGGTGTTGCAAATATTGATATGGTAAGAGCTGTTGGTAGTCTTATTACAAAATCAATTGAGTCCTCTTATAGAGTCGGAGTTATTGTTCACTATATTTCAGGAATATTTTTTGCTTTTGTTTATACTTTAGCTTTTACTGCTTTAAATGTCACCGGAATATTGAATAATATAGGAGCAGGTTTGCTTATAGGATTTATTCACGGCACTGTGGTAAGTTTTATATTAGTAATTGCTGTTGCAGAGCACCACCCCCTTGAAGAGTTTAGAACTACAGGATTTTCTGTTGCAATCGCTCATTGGGTAGGTCACTTAGTTTATGGACTTGTAGTTGGACTAATTATTGGACTGATGAATTAGTGAATTATTAAAGTTTATATTTATTTTTGAATTTAAGAATTAATTCAAAATAATTAGAGACACATATTAAGTTGTAAAAGTTTGATCAATTACCAAACCATATCCGATATACCTTTTATTTCAAAAGCTGAAATGATAGAGGTTGACAGGCTGATGAAGGAAAAATTTAAAATCAGCCTGACCCAAATGATGGAAAATGCCGGAAGAAATTTATCCACACTTGCACGCGATTTATTTTTTAACGGGAATGTATATAAGAAAAGAATACTTATACTTGCAGGACACGGAGCAAACGGCGGAGGTGCGTTGGTATCAGCAAGACACTTAATTAATTGGGGGGCTAACGTACAAGTAATCATTTCTAAAAATGAAGAATATTTTTCCGAAGTACCAAAAATTCAACTTGAAATATTAAAGCAGATAGGTACAGATATTTATCATTTTGAAGATTATAAAAAAAACACAAAAACTGATTTAATAATTGAAGGATTGGTCGGTTACAGTTTAAATGGAAATCCAAAAGGTACACTTAAAGATATAATTGAATTTGCAAATGATCTGCCGGTAAAAAAATTATCATTGGATGTTCCCGCAGGAATTGATTTATCAATTTGTAAAGCAATGAAGCCCATATTTTTAGCTGATGTTGTTTTAACGTTAGCATTACCTAAAGAAGGAATGCAGAAAGAAGAGATTAAAAAAAATATTAAACAATTATATCTAACAGATATAAGTGTGCCTTTGTCGCTTTATAAATTACTACCTTCTAAATTATCAATCAAAAATATTTTTTCTGAGTCTGAAATAATTAGAGTTTGGTAATCAGGGTAAACACTTCTCATTAAAATCATATCTTATTTGTAACACATATAATTTCTATTA
Source organism: Bacteroidota bacterium (assembly GCA_022567875.1). Lineage (GTDB taxonomy): Bacteria > Bacteroidota > Ignavibacteria > Ignavibacteriales > Ignavibacteriaceae. The sequence continues at coordinate 2,586 of JADFGB010000156.1, forward strand.
TATAATTGATAATTATTTTAAATATATTAAATGTACCAAAATAAAATAAGTATGAATTATTGCAGAGGAATTTCGGAAATAGTTTTAATAGTTGAAGATGTTAAAAAATCTGCTTCTTTTTATCAAGATGTTGTAGGGCTAATACCTAAAACTGAAGTTACAGAAGAATGGGCTTGGTTTTGGACAGGAGATAAAAACTTATCATCACGGTTAGCGTTGCACAAAGGCAAATTGTTATTTGAAGAATACTCTCCTCTCCCGGAAGGTAAAAGATGGGGTAAAATTCATTTTGCTTTAGATGTTAAAAGGAGTTTATTAGAAGAAGTTGTTTCAAAAATTAAAAAAGCAAATATTAAAGTTTATGGCCCAACTAAGTTTGAATGGATGAATGCTCTTTCATATTATTTCTATGATTTAGACGGAAATCTTGTAGAGTTTTGGTCATCTGATGATTAAAGATATTTAAAGATTAATATGCTTAAAAAACAATTAAAATTACTAGATGTATATGCAATATCAACAGGTACAACTTTAAGCGCCGGATTTTTCTTATTACCTGGTCTTGCGGCAACACAGGCTGGTACTGCAATGATTTTTTCATATTTAATTGCTGCAATTGTAATTGTTCCTCCAATGTTTAGTATTGTAGAACTTGCTACTGCTATGCCCCGTGCGGGAGGAGTTTATTATTTTATTGATAGAGCCTTAGGTCCGTTAGCAGGTACTATTGGTGGAATTGGTACCTGGTTGGCATTAATTCTAAAAGTCTCTTTTGCATTAATTGGTATGGGCGCATATATAGAAATATTTTTCCCCGAACTTCCGATTGTTCCGTTAGCAGTTAGTTTTGCTCTATTAATTGGCGTAATAAATATTTATGGTACAAAAAAGAGCGGCAGGCTTCAAATTTTTCTGGTAGCTGGACTATTACTGATACTAATATGTTTTATCACCATCGGTTTCCCTGAAATAAATAAAATTCATTTTAAGAGTATTTTTGAGACAGGTTTTTCTCCAATACTTGCTACTTCAGGACTTGTTTATATAAGTTATGTAGGTATTACTAATGTTGCCAGTTTATCGGAAGAAGTTCAAAACCCTGAGAGAAATTTACCTCTTGGAATTTTTCTTTCATTGGGGACTGCATTTATTATCTACACACTTGGAACTATTGTTATGGTAGGTGTTTTGCCTATTGAACAACTCGCAGGAGATTTAACCCCTGCTGCTTCTGCTGCTGAAAGATTTTTTGGTAGAAGTGGTATTATATTAGTTTCAATTGCAGCTTTATTTGCTTTTATATCAGTTGCTAATGGAGGAACTTTAAGTGCTTCAAGGTATCCTCTTGCAATGAGCCGTGATAAAATTTTTCCTCAATTTTTTAATAAAATCAGCAAACACGGCACACCTGTAGTTTCAATTATAGTAACTGTTATCATCATAATATCCTTTCTTATAATATTTGACCCGACTAAAATTGCAAAATTAGCCAGTGCCTTTCAGTTGCTAATGTTTACTTTAGTCTGTTTGTCAGTCATAATTATGAGAGAAAGTAAAATTGATTCGTATGATCCTGGTTTTAAATCTCCTCTTTATCCATATTTACAATTTTTTGGTATGTTTGCATCTTTGACTTTAATAATATTTATGGGTTTGCTGCATATAATCTTTACATTAAGCTTTGTTATTTTCGGTGATTTTTG